>JALSTC010000212.1 GCA_026983935.1 Ardenticatenia bacterium | reverse complement strand
GCGCAGAAGTGACGGTAATCCCGCCGCTGGGGCCGCTGCATCCGGCAGCCCTGGCACTGACCGCCACCGCACAGGCCCGCCCCACCACCGATCCGCTTGACGACCTGAGCGAGAACGGCTGGCGCATCGTTTTCTACGCCGCCCGTGACAATGAAGATGCCGAGCTTTACCTGCTCGATCTGGCGACCGGGCTGGAGCGGCAGCTCACCAACAACGAAGCCAATGATATTTACCCCGCCGTTTCGCCGGATGGCACGCAGGTCGCTTTCATGAGCGACCGCGATGGCGACTTTGAGATTTTCGTTATGCCGCTTTCCTGCGCGGAGGCGGGGAATGGCGCGGCCTCCTGCGAAGATGCCGCCCGCCAGATCACCGACAACGCCATCGAAGACCGCACGCCCTTCTGGACACCGGACAGCGCGTTCATTCTGTACGCCTCCGATGTGAATTTCGACGGCCAGTACAATATCTACCGCGTCGCGGCGGATGGCTCCGATCGGGTCGGGCTGACGGACAGCGCCACACGCGATGGACATCCTTCCGCATCACCGGATGGGCGGTATGTGGTCTACAACGCCTGGGAGCCGGAAGACCCGGAAACCGGCATGATCCGGCGGCTTGACCTGGAAACGGGCCAGATCATCACGCTGTACGACGGCGAAGGGAACGACTGGTCGCCCTCTTACAGCCCGGACGGCAGCCGGATCGCGTTCCACCGCCGGGGAGATGGCCGTGCGGCCCTGTGGGTGATGGAGGCTGACGGCACCGTCCCGCGGCAGGTCTACGACGGCCCCGGCTACGATTGGGGCAGCGCATGGAGTCCGGATGGGCGGCTGCTGGCCTTCACCAGCGACGAAAGCGGCGAGCAGGCGATCTATCTGATCGCGCCGGACGGCGGCGATCCGCGTCGCATCACCAGCGACGGCGGCGAATATCCGTCCTGGGTCGGGCCGTAGGCGCACAGCCACCGGGGGAACCGGTGGCTTCTGGACGAGTGGAACAACAACAGGTTGCAAAGCGGCCGTTTTTCTCTATAATTCCCTGCCATCGTTCACCCTATAAGCAGCAAAGTTTGTTCCCCATGTTCGATCTACCCCTTTTCCCATTACAGACCGTTCTCTTTCCCGGTATGCCGATCACGCTGCATATCTTCGAAGAGCGCTACAAGACGATGGTTCGCCACTGTATGCGGACGAAGACCCCCTTCGGTGTCGTGCTCATCCGGCGCGGTACAGAAGCGCATGGTCCGCTGGCGGAGCCGTATGACATCGGCTGCACAGCACACGTCACGCAGATCGAAACGCTGGACGAAAGCCATATGAATCTGGTCGCCATCGGCGTGGATCGCTTCCGCATTCGCACGCTGGACGACAGTACACAGCCCTATCTGGTCGGTGAAGTTGAGCTGGCTCCCATGCCCAACCGTGATCCGGACGGCCTGGCCTGGGAAATTGAACACCTGCGCCCCCTGATCGAGCGCTACATCCATCTGCTCGCCCAGGCCGACGGCACGCTGGTGGACAGCACGCATCAGCTCCCGGACGCGCCGCTGGTGCTGGCCCATCTGGCAGCAATGATCCTGCAAATCCCCCCGGAGCAGAAGCAGCCGCTGCTGGCCGCGGAAAACACCACCCGGCTGCTGCGCGGCCTGCGGGAACTTTACCGCCGGGAAGTTGCCCTGCTGCATGACCTGCTGGTTCAGGAGCGGCGGCAGGATACGGGGCGTCTGCTGCTCAACTGAAGCGGGCGGCGCATTCAGACAAACTGCCCAAAATCATAGGGGAATTTCTTGACAGAGGGGATTGCTTTCGCCTAGAATAGTTGCAGACGCAACGATTGCGCGGCTAACTATTGCAAAGGCAACCATGCCAGGCAATTATCGTCCTCCCAAGACCGCCGTCACACCGCAGCAGCTATACCGCCTGATACATGCCATCTACGTCATGCTGGATGATGGCGATCG
Organism: Ardenticatenia bacterium; assembly: GCA_026983935.1. Taxonomy (GTDB): domain Bacteria; phylum Chloroflexota; class Anaerolineae; order Aggregatilineales; family Ch27; genus JALSTC01. The sequence continues at coordinate 1,933 of JALSTC010000212.1, read as the reverse complement.
CCGTGTGCTGCGTGAATTCAACCTCACGCTGTCGCAGTACCGCGTGCTGCGCCGCCTTGACCGCGAAAAAGGCCAGCGGCTGACCACACTCAGCCGCCGCCTGCTGTTTGCCAAGAGCACGATCACCCGCATCATTGACCAACTGGAAAGCGAGGGTCTGGTGCAGCGGACACTCGATGCCGAAGACCGCCGCGCCTGGCGTGTCGTGCTGACCCCCGCCGGGGAAGAACTGCTGACACGTGCCCGTGAAGCTCATGAACGCGCTGTTCAGGAACGCCTGAATGGCGCGTTTGATTCAGAGGAGGGCAGGGAACAGTTCAGCGCCCTGCTGCGCACACTGCATGATTATCTCGTGGAAGACCTGCGTGCCCGCAAAAGCAATCATCGCACCGGGTAGAATCGTGATGATACTGGCGTGAGTTCCCGCAAACTCAGGTAAGGAGGTGCCACCGGAGAACGCCCTGAGGATTTGATCTGAGAGCAGTAAAGAACCCAACCACACAGCATCAAGCTATTCGTTTAATTCAGGAGGTAGAAGAACATGAAAAAGCATCTCTTATGGCTGACTGTGCTCACGCTGATTCTCGGTGCCATCATCCCGGCAGTTGCCGCACAGGACAGCGGCGGCACACTGGTCATCTGGGCCGATGATACCCGCGCCCCCATCCTTCAGGAAGTCGGCGCAGCCTTTGCCGAAGAGTACGGCGTGGAAGTCGTCGTCCAGGAAATGGGCTTCGGGGATATCCGCGATGCGCTGAAGGTGGCCGGGCCAGCCGGGGAAGGCCCCGATATCATCATCGGCGCGCACGACTGGCTGGGCGAACTGGTTTCCAACGGCCTGGTCGCCCCGATTGACCTGGGCGACAAGACCGAGGAATTCCTGCCGTCGGCAGTACAGGCCTTCTTCTACGACGGCGAGCTGTACGGTATGCCCTACGCGACGGAAAACGTGGCCTTTGTGTACAATCCGGAGCTGGTGCCGGAGCCGCCCGCGACCTGGGACGACGTGATGGAACTTTCCCGCGAGATTCAGGAATCCGGCGCGGCGGACTACGGCTACATCATCCAGACCAACGACCCTTACCACACCTTCCCGCTGATGACCGCCTTTGGCGGCTACATCTTTGGCCGGGACGAAGCCGGCAACTACGATCCGAATGATGTCGGGCTGGACAGCGAAGGCACGATCGCCGCGTTCACGTGGCTGCAGCAGATGGTCGAAGAGGGTCTGATCCCTGCCGACGTGGACTATGATGTGATGCACACCATGTTTGAGGGCGGCCAGGCAGCCATGATCGTCACCGGCCCCTGGGCGCTGCCGCGCATCAAGGAATCCGGTGTGCCCTACGCCATCACCCTCATCCCCGGCGAAGTCGAAGAACATGGCCGTCCGTTCCTGGGCGTGCAGGGCTTCATGATCAGCGCTTTCAGCGAGAACCAGCTTCTGGCGGAAATCTTCCTGCTGGACTATGTGGCCACCCAGGAAACCATGCAGGCCATCTTCGATGCCGACCCGCGCCCCTCGGCCTTCCTGCCGGTGCGTGATGCCATCGAAGACCCGGACATCTCCGCGTTTGCTGCCGCCGGTGCAGAGGGTATGCCCATGCCCGCCATCCCCGAAATGTCCTCCGTCTGGACGGCCTGGGGCAATGCGCAGGAGCTGGTCATCCGCCAGCAGGCGACCGCCGAGGAAGCCTTCACCACCGCCGCCGCACAGGTGCGCGAGCTGATCGCCAACCCGCTGGTGGGCGTCGTGGCCGTTCCGGGGTCGTTCAATGCGGCAGTCGGCTGCGAGAGCGACTGGGACCCGGCGTGTGAAGCCATCCGCCTGACCGACAACGGCGACGGCACGTACTCCGGCACGTTCATGATCCCCGCCGGTGACTACGAATTCAAGATCGCCCTGGATGGTAGCTGGGGCGAGAACTACGGC
>JALSTC010000211.1 GCA_026983935.1 Ardenticatenia bacterium | reverse complement strand
GCGTTGGAGAAGATCCGCGCCCATGACCGCCTGAAAGATACGCTTGTTGTGGCCGTCACCGCAGAAGCCAGCGAAGAACAGATGCGCAAAGCAAAACAGGCCGGTTTTGACGGCTTCCTCGGCAAACCCCTGGACCCCGATCGGTTCCCCGAACAAATCCGCCGCATCCTCAATGGCGAAGATGTCTGGGAATGGCAATAGCGATTTGAGCCGATGACAGAATTCCCTAACCTGACAACTGGCCAGGTCCGTGCCCGCGCCAGCGCCAGCAGCCCCTGTTATTCTAATGCACCTGCTGCGTCACGTCACGGATCGCGCCGAGTTTGTCCAGCGGGATGTCCGCGCCTTCGCGCTCAGGCGGGGCGTCCGCTTTGCGCAGTTTGACCGCCGCCATTTTGAAATCCGGAATCTTGGCACGCGGGTCCACTTTATCGAGCGTTAGCAGATTGGCCGCCGCCTCAACAAAGTGAAACGGCAGGAAGACTGTCCCGGCGGGCGAACGCCCCGTCACCAGCACGCGGCAGACTACACTTCCACGCCGGGAGGTCACCTCCACCCAGTCTCCGGAGATCAAACCGAGCGCGTGGGCATCCTCCGGGTGCATCTCCAAGACCGGCTCCGGGAAGGCCTCATTTAACTTCGAGCGGCGCGTCATCGTGCCACCGTGCCAGTGGAACAGCACGCGGCCCGTCGTCAGGTGATAGGGGTACTCTTCATCGGGCAGCTCACTCTCCGTGCCGTATTCCAGCGCCCAGAACTTCCCCCTGCCGCGCGGGAAGCCATCTTCGAACAGGTACGGTGTACCAGGGTGATCCAGCGCCGGGCAGGGCCAGTGTACGCCACCTTCGCGCTCCAGCCGTTCATAGGTGATGCCGTAGAACGGCGGTGTGACCTGCCGCATCTCTTCCCAGATGGCTTCCGGGCCGCTGTAATCAAAGCCGGCGCTCTGCTCGACCCCGAGCAGCGATTCCATACGCCTCGCCAGATCGCAGACGATCTGCCAGTCCGGACGTGACTGGCCAACGGGCGGCAGCGCCCGCCGGATGCGCTGGATACGGCGATCACTGTTGGTGAATGTGCCGTCTTTTTCCGCGAAGCTGGCCGAAGGCAGGATCACGTCGGCCATTTCGCCCGTTTCGTTCATGAAGATGTCTATGCAAACGATGAAATCCAGCGCTTCCAGCGCATGGCGGGCGTGGGCCAGATTCGGTTCACTCATCAGCGGATTCTCGCCCATGACGACCATCGCCCGAATCGCGCCGGTCAGTGCACCGTCCACCATCTCGGTCACGGTCAGGCCGGGATCGGGTGACAGCGACGTATGCCAGACCTGCTCGAATTTGTGGCGAACCTCCGGGTCATCCACACGCTGATAGGCCGTGTAGACGTTGGGCAGCCCGCCGCTGTCGGAGCAACCCTGCACGTTGTTCTGTCCGCGCAGGGGGTTGAGACCGGTTCCCGGTTTGCCAACATGCCCGGTCAGCAGCGCCAGATTGGCCAGTGACAGGGCGTTATCCGTGCCATGTGTGCTCTGACTGATGCCCATGCCCCAGTAGAAAGCGGCCCGCTCCGCCTGCGCGTACATGCGTGCTGCAGCCCGGATATCTTCGGCGGGCACACCGCTGACGGCTTCTGCCCACTCCGGTGTGAAGGATTCCAGCGATTCGATGTACTCGTCAAAGCCCTCCGTACGGCTGTTGACGAAGTCGCGGTTATACAACCCTTCTGTCACAATCACATGGGCCATCGCCTGGAAGACGGCCACATCTGTACCGGGCTTCTGGCGCAGCCACAGGGTGGCGAACTCGGTCAGCTCGATCTGGCGCGGATCGATCACGATCAGCTTTGCGCCGTTCTGCCGGACGGCTTTCTTGAGGAACAGGCTGATGACCGGATGCGTCTCGGTGGTGTTGCTGCCGGTGACAATGAACGTGTCCAGATTCTCCATTTCGGCGATGCTGTTGCTCATTGCGCTGGAACCGATGGCGAGCTGCAGCCCGGTGACACTGCCCGCGTGACACAGCCGGGCGCAGTGATCCACGTTGTTGGTTTTCATCACCGCCCGCACCCATTTCTGAAAGACATAGTTGTCCTCGTTGGTCGCTTTGGCGCAGGCATAGGTGGCAATGCTGTCGCCGCCGCTTTCACGGACGATCTGTGCCAGCTTCTCGCTGACCAGAGTCAGCGCTTCCTCCCATGTCGCCTCGCGGAATTCCCCCGGCCCGCCGGAGCGGATCAGAGGCGTCTTGAGGCGGCGCGGATGGGTGGCAAAATCCAGCCCGAAGCGGCCCTTGACGCACAGGTTGCCGTAGTTCGGCGCGGCATCAAACGGCGCTTCCACGCGGTAGATCAGGTCATCTTTGATATGCAGATTCATCTGGCAGCCCACGCCGCAGTACGGGCAGGTGGTGCGGACGATGCGATCGGGGGACAGAGCAGGCATGGTGGTCATCGTTGGACTCCAATACACATTATTGCTGACGCACTGCAAAAAGCTATGTGGCATCTGTACGGGTGATCATGAAGATCGTCAGTTCCAGCGCATTTGGAATACAGGGTATAATGCAGCTACTATCCTACCATCGTGTCAGCTAAATTGCACAAAAGCGAGGGTATATCCCGTGATTACAACCGCACCCGAATACGACACGACGCTGTTAAACGACATTGTCGCGCATTTCGCCGGGCGTGGGCGCGATGCGCTGCTGCCGGCGCTGTGGGCCGTGCAAACCGCCTTTGGCTATGTCGGCAGGGAAGCCGTCACGGCGCTTTCCAGGACGCTGCACGTTCCGGAGGCGGACATTTACGGCGTCATTGGCTTCTATTCACTGTTCTATGACCGTCCGACCGGGGAAACCGTGATTCGCATCTGCACCAGTCCATCCTGCGGACTGGCCGGTGCTAATGACGTCCTCAAACAACTGGCTGAGCGCCTGAACATCCGCCCCGGCGAAACGACCGCCGACGGCAAATATACGCTGGAAGAGACGACCTGCCTGGGGCTGTGTGAGCATGCGCCCGCCGCGCTGGTCAGCGTGCGCGGTGTGGGCGAAAAGCAGTACGCCCCCGCCACCGACCTCGATGCCATGCTGGAAGGGCGTCACCAGCCGTACACGGGCGTGATCGGCGGCACGACTCATGTGCTCCTGAGCGGCCTCGATCCTGCCACGCCGCATATGCTGGCCCAGTACGGCGATTACGAAGCCCTGCGGCATGCGCTCAAGACTATGACACCGGAAGAAGTCATCACCCAGGTGGAGCGATCGGGACTGATCGGGCGCGGCGGTGCGGCCTTCCCAACCGGCCTGAAGTGGCAGTTTACCCGCAAAACCCCTGAACAGCCGCATTACGTCGTCTGCAATGCGGATGAAAGCGAGCCGGGCACGTTCAAAGACCGTGTCCTGATGGAAGGGCGGCCCCATCTGGTGCTGGAAGGCATGGCCATTGCTGCCTACGCCATCGGCGCGGAGAAGGGCTACATCTTCATTCGCGGGGAGTATCCCACGGCGGCGCGGCGCATGGAAGCGGCCATCGCGGAGGCGGAAGCGGCGGGCCTGCTGGGCGACAATATCATGGACAGCGGCTTTTCGTTCCACGTGGAAATCCGACGCGGCGCAGGCGCGTACATCTGCGGCGAGGAAACAGCGCTCTTCGAAGCCATCGAGGGCAAACGGGGCTTCCCGCGCATCAAGCCGCCCTTCCCCACCACACACGGCCTGTTCGGCAAACCGACCGTGATCAACAACGTGGAGACGCTGAGCGCCGTACCGGGCATCGTCCGGCATGGCGGTGAGTGGTTCCTGCAGTGGGGCACGGAGAAAAGCGCCGGGATGAAGCTGGTTTCCGTCAGTGGGCATGTCAACCGCCCTGGCGTCTACGAGATCGTGCCCGGCCTG
>JALSTC010000210.1 GCA_026983935.1 Ardenticatenia bacterium | reverse complement strand
TCTTCTAAGATCAACCGGCATCAGTTTTGATGTGATACAAGGGCCTTCCTGCAAGTGGGAAGGCCCTTGTTTTTACATAGATGGGTTTTGCCCCTTTAGCCGCAGGGCGGCGGAACCGACGGCGGACAAATAGGCTCGTCGGACACCAGGATCAGATTCGACGGCGTGTCGGTCAGATTGGCCTGCCCGCTCTGGTCGGGAGCAGTGAGCACGGTGTTTGCACCCAGCGTGTAGGCCCCAATGAGCGATAGTGCGAATACGGTGATCAGTGTCAGTGTCACGAGCGTGCGTTTCGACATGGGATTCCTCCTTGCAATGGCCTGGAATTCTGTTTTGCGGCGAATGCAAGCACACGCAGGTGCGTAGTCTGTTGTGCCTGCATCATGGGTGAAGGCGCGCCATGCATGTGTTCATCATGTCAGGGGGCAGGCTCGTGAATCAGCCGGTCTGTGCCATTTTTTGGACATAAAACGGACAGCGTGGATCAAAAAAGCGGCCAGTGTCTCTCTGGCCGCCGGGAAGGACATATTGTGTTCCGGGGAATCAGGTGGTGGTTTGTGATAACAACGGCTGCCGATACATGCGCAGCGCGTCACGGGTGATGCCGGTCTCGCGAATGACGTCCAGGGCGGCCATGCCGTGCCAGCCCGATCGATTCATGTATTCGATGGCCAGTACACCGCGGTAGTCGTAGCGATCCAGCATCGAAATCACGTGCCGCAGGTCTATCGTGCCCTCATGATAGGGTGTTTGCAAGCGGTCGCGCGCTGCCTGCCGCAGTTGGACATGGGCGACATGTGGCAGTAGAGGCTCGATCTCGCGGGAGACGAAGCCCTGCGCGATGAACTGCGCCCAGTCCAGTGTCAGGCTGAGACCGGGTACGGCTTCCAGCAGGGCCAGTGTCTTTTGCGGTGTAGGGATGACCGAGTCGAGATGGGGTTCGACGCTGAGACGCAGATCTGTATCCTCGATGATCTCAACCGCACGCTGCAGTGAATCAACCGCCCAGTCAAATGGGGTAGGTGGTGGTGGGGGCGGAGGTTCCTCAGTTTTTTCTTCGACCTCATTCTCAGGTGCTTCTGTTTCCGGACTCATCTCGGCTGGACGGAGTTTGAAGGGATCAGGGGCCGGACGCGGCGGCATGACACCCGGTGAAAGGGTGATCCCCGGGGTGCCAAGTTCAACGGCAAAGGGCACCAGGCGTTCGAACAGTTTGACTTCATACAGGCGGCGGCCTTCGTCCGCTGACGCCAGTGCTGGCAGCAAGAGGTACAGGTCGGTCAACTTCAGATGGAATCGCTCAAGCTGTGCGCGGATGCGCTTTGCTTCGCCTACCGGGTCTTTAGCGGCGGCGTCTGTATCCAGGTGTGGGCCGCTGCCCAGATCAATATAGTTGAAGCCCAGCCGGGCGATCGTCTGCACGGCCTGTTCAAGCGGCTGATCGCTGAAGCCCCAGCTATGGCAGGCCAGTTCAAACATGGTCGGTTGCGCTCCTCACAGTGTTATTTGTGGTGTGCTTCGTCTATGGTGATCCAGCCTCTGCGCAGTGCGATCAGCGCGGCCTGGACTCGACTCTGCGCCCCCAGTTTGTCAATCGCCTGCTTGAGGCAGGTCACCACTTCCTGCTCGCTGTAGCCGAGTTTGCGAGCGATGGCCTCATTACTTTCCTCGCCTCGGACAATGCAGAGCAGAACGGCCCGCTCTTCATCCGTGAGCGGATCGCGCTGCTGTCCCTGAAGCAGGTCAGCCACGACTCGCTCCGCGACCCCTGATCCCAGAATCATGTTTCCCCGGGATACTTTGCGGACGGCATCCAGTAGTTCTTCCTGGGAGCTTGTCTTAAGTAAGTAGCCATGTGCCCCTGCCTGCAGGGTGCGCATGATATAAGCATCTTCAGTGCGTCCAGTCAGCACCAGTACCCGGGTGTCGGGATGGGCTTCCCGGATTCGAGGCAGGATTTCCAGTCCGCTGCCGCCCGGCATGTTCAGGTCAAGCAGCAGCACATCGGGGGGAGCTTCCTCGCAAAGGGCCAGCACTTCCTCGCCGGTAGCGGCCTCGCCTATCACTTGAACATCTTCTTGCTCATCCAGATAGAAGACCAGGCTGGTGCGAAGAATGGTGTGATCGTCAGCTACAATGACCGTCAACGGCGGCTGCTCCTGCACAGCGGTTGGAATCGCTTCTTCTGTGGGCATGTCTACAGCACGTGAGCCGGTGTAGCTGTGGTCTTCGTCAATCGTTTCGATTGTCTCACGTCTGGCGGTTTTCCGGCTCAATGCGCTGGCAAACTCTGCGCCGCTTTGGAATCGTTTGGCCGGTTCGCGTTCCAGCGCCTTCATAATGGCCTGGTCCAGCCATTCAGGTATCATCGGGTCAATTTCCCGCGGGCGTAAGGGGTCCTGGGTGACTTTTTGCAGCAGCAGGGCGCTGATGTCGTTGGAGTCGAATGGCAACTGCCCGGTTGCCATTTCATAAAGTACCACGCCAAGGCTATAGAGGTCACTGCGGTGATCCAGCTCATGGCCGCGTGCTTGCTCCGGGGAAAGGTAGGCCGGTGTGCCGATGATTGACCCATGGGCCGTGATATGCTTGGCGTCCGGCGTACGTGCCAGGCCGAAATCCATGATTTTGACCAGCCCTTCATGGGTCACCTTGATGTTGGCCGGTTTGATATCGCGATGGATGATGTTCATACGGTGGGCATAATCAAGCGCGTTGCAGAGCTGGATACCCAGGCTGGCTACAACTTCCGGTGACGAGGGAATGAACTCGCTGAGCGGCTTCCCTTCGACGTATTCCACAACCAGAAAGAGAAAGTCACCTTCATTTCCTTCATCATAGATCGCCATGATGTTCGGATGATTCAATGCTGCCGCACTGCGCGCTTCACGTGCGAAACGCGCCCGGGTTGTTTTACGTACATAAGGTGAAAGGACTTTGATCGCCACGCGCCGTTCCAGCCGCAAATCACGCGCCTGATATACCGTCGCTGTGGCGCCTTCACCGATCAGTTTTTCGATCAGATAACGATTCTGTAATTGGTGCCCGATTTCCATCAGGCAGGTCCTTTCTGGATGACAAACAACTATTTGACAGAAGTGTACAAGGAAAATGCCGCAAGTTCAAAAAACCTTGCAGGATGATTCGGGTACTTAGCGCTTCCCGAATCTTTGATCTGGCTGTGGATGCACTTTAACAACATGGATAGGTGCCCCCCCCATTTTTTAGGGGAACGTGGGATTCGTCTGGTATGTATACTGAGTGTGCCAGGACGACTACACAGCGGCATGGAGCGATGGAAGCACCGGGATATGGCTAGGCGGGCGATCACACTGTTTCTGACCATAACACTGGTGCTGGCATCCATCGTATTTGCCGTGGCGCTTCCGGCAGCGGTTGAGATATGCCCTGCTGTGTTGTTACCTGTTCTTCTGGTAGCCGCACTTCTGGCCGCGTTCGACCAGGGATTGTTGTGGTGGTGGATCGGGTTGTCTTTAGCGGTTGTGGTTGTCGCTGCCGGGAGCACGATTGCTCTTGCGGTGGTTTCTGTTCTGTGGCTCAGTTGGGGCCGTCGTTCCTGAGGGCTGTTGCCGCCCGTTGATGATGTTGGCGTTTGTCCGATTTGTATGGAGGAAAACATGTTGCGTAAGGTTGTGTTCAGTACGTTGATGTTGATGGCGCTGCTTGCTGTCCCGTTGAGCGGCGCACTGGCGCAGGGAGGGCCGCCTGTATTCTGTGGAGACCTGTCGCCGGAGGACTGCGAAATCCTGACACAGTCGCAGGCCGCAATGACGGCCCTGGAATCGGTGGCATTCGATCTGGAGATGACGTTTTCTGCTTCCGGAGAAGGGTTGGATTTACCTGAGGGGGCAGAGTCGTTTACCATGTTGATAGGGGCTGAAGG
>JALSTC010000209.1 GCA_026983935.1 Ardenticatenia bacterium | reverse complement strand
TGGCGGCGTGGCCTGCGTCTGGGGGGCGGGCTGGTGATCCTGCTGGCCGTGTTCTTCGGTGGCCGGGTGCTCTTTGCCGGGCTGGAACCGCCTCAGTTGTGGCGTATGCTGCGCTATGCCATCGTCGGTGCGACGGCCATTGCCCTCTGGCCCTGGCTGTGCCTGCGGCTGGGGCTGGCGATGCCGGACTGAGGCCCATGACCACCTTCTGCCGGGAAGGGGGTATAATCTCCCGTGAAAATAGCGACCAGCGGCGAGCGACTGGCGACAAGCAAAACCAGAGGCAAGGGGTGGGAGACAAGAGGCAGGAGATCATGAGTGACGGGCATCCTGCCAATGCTTTTTTGCCGTCCGGCAGAACGGTTTTCAGAGAGTACAGTGTAAAGGAATGACCCTGCGATGGCTGAGGTAAATGTGGCAGTTCTGGGGCTGGAACGGCTGGGGACATCTTTCGGGCTGGCGCTGAAGCGCTACATGACGCGCAAAGACGCCCGCCATGCATTCACCATCACCGGCCATGACCGGCGCGGCTACAACAGCAAAAAAGCGAAAGAGATGGGGGCGCTGGATGCCACCGCCCGCAGCGCGGCGGCTGCTGTGAAGGACGCGCACATCGTTCTGATCACCGCGCCCTATGATCAGGTGGAGGCATTGTACGGTGAGATCGGGGAAGCGCTCGGCCCCGGCGCGGTGGTGCTGGATACGTCGCCGCTGAAGCGGCCTTCCATCGGCTGGGCGGCGGAGACCCTGCCGCAGGACCCGGACGTGGCCGCCTATCTGGTGGGCATCACGCCGGTGCTCAATCCGGAGGTGCTGCTCGATTCGGGCATTGAGGTCGAGGATGCCCGCGAGGACCTGTTCGACAAAGGCACATTCCTGATCTGCCCGGCGGCAAGCTGCCCGCCGGAGGTAGTGGAGCTGGCAGCGGAGTTCGCCCGCATCGTCGGCGCGTCGGTGCATTTTATGGACGTGGATGAGCACGACGGCCTGATGGCGGCGATGGAGGGCCTCCCGGCGGTGATGGGCATCGGGCTGTTCCGGGCGCTTTCGCTGGCGGAGGCCTGGGGCGATCTGCGGCGGCTGGCCAATCCGACCTTCGGCCTGATGACGCATCACCTGCGCAGCTATCCTCCGGCGGCGCTGTGGGCCATGCTGCATTACAACCGGCAGAACACCGCCCGCTATCTGACGATATTGATCGAGACGCTGGAGGCACTGCGGGACAGCCTGGAATCCGATGAGGAAGGCGTTGGGCTGGAGGCGGCGCTGGAGCAGGCAGCCAGCCGCTACGCGGAGTGGGAGAAGCAGCGCTTCACCAACCAGTGGGAGTCCAAAGACGAGGACATCCCGACGGCCAGTTTCGCCGCCACGATGGGCGGGATGCTGTTCGGGCGGCGCTTTGCGGAGCGGAAGAAGGGCGACGACGAAGACGGCGAATGACGGCGGCTGACCATCGGGATCGCGAACGCGGGTCGGGAGTGTTTCCCCGCCCGCGTTGTTTTTTCGCGGGGGTCATGCCCCCGGACGCAGTACCAGAGCGAATGTCTTCATGCGGAAGGCGTCGGAAGCAGCGCCATCCGCTGCCGTCAGCATCACCTCGAATGTCCCGGCCTCGATCAGATCGAGCGCGGTCACCTGGAAGGCCTCGATGGTGGCCGTGTAGCTGCCCGCAGCGGGCGCGGTGATGGCGAAACGCACGGCGGGCGCGGCCTCATCCGGCGGGACGGTGACATCGCGCTGGGCAGGGGCCACGTCGCAGTCCGCCTGCAGACGGAAGGTCATTTCCAGCGGGGCCTGCGCCAGATCGTCGCCGGTGGCGGGCGCGTCCACCCGCAGGAAGAAATAGGCGGCCTGCCCGACGGGGAATGCCGCCGGGTACACGGCCACCAGGCGGCGCGTGATCGTGCCCTCTGCTGCGGGGATTTCATCGGCGGGTGCTTCCTCAAAGGATTCATGGCGGGCTTCAGCGTCGTGCGCTTCCAACGCCTCCGCTGCTGCGATGCCGCGTTCGGTCAGCCCGTAGGGGCCTTCAAACTGCAGCTCCACGTATTCCCTGGTCACCAGCCGCCGGATCGCTTTGCCGAACCCCCGCTCGCTGAGTCCCAGCGCCTCGCTGATCTCATGGTCGAAGGCCGCGTAATTATCACACCCGCCCAGGTAGCGGATGATGGCCAGCGCATTCTTGGGCAGGGTGGTCAACTCATAGGGTAGAGACATGATCGCCTTACCTGTGTGCCAGTAGAAACCGAATAAAACCGTGGGGTCAGTGTAATCAGGCGGCGGCGTTCAGGCAAATCGTCAGTTGGCAACTCTCCCGGCGACTCTGTACACTCATGATAGTAGAAGATGCACAATTAAGGGGGCGGGCGGAGGTTCTGGGTGGTGGTGCCGGGGTGGTTCACGGTGGTCATGTGGCTGTTCTGGCTGGTCTTTGCCACCGTGACCGTCTCCTATGCCTTGAAGGCCCGCCTGGAAGATGAGTTTTTGAGTGAAAACCTGCCGGGCTATCCCGACTACCGGGCGCGGGTGCGTCACCGGCTGCTGCCGGGAATCTGGTGATCGGGGGCATTCGCCGATTATAGGAGTATGATCTCAGAAGGAGCAGAGAAGCGATGAGCAAAACCGCATGGATCGAGCAGGAGATCGCCTCGCTCAAAGAGCAGGGGCTGTTTACCCACATCCGCACCATCGAAAGCCCGATGGGGGCGTGGCTTCAGGTGGATGGCAAGCGTGTGCTGAACTTCTGTGCCAACAACTATCTGGGCCTTGCCAACCATCCGAAGCTGGTGGAAGCGGCCAAAGCGGCCATAGAGAAGTACGGCATCGGGCCGGGCGCGGTGCGCACCATTGCCGGGACGATGAGCCTGCATGTGGAGCTGGAAAAGCGGCTGGCCGAATTCAAGGGCGTGGAAGCGGCGATCACGTTTCAGAGCGGATTCAATGCCAACCTGGCAACCATCCCGGCGCTGGTCGGGCGCGGCGACGTGATCTTCTCCGACCGGCTCAATCACGCCAGCATCATTGACGGCTGCCGCCTGAGCCGGGCGAAGATCGTCGCCTATGAGCACTGCAATCCGGACGATTTGCGCAAGAAGATCGCCGAGGAAACCGAGTACAACCGCCGCCTGATCGTGACCGACGGTGTGTTCAGCATGGACGGCGACATCGCGCCGCTGCCGGAGCTGTACGAAGTCGCGGCGGAGCACGACATCCTGCTGATGGTGGATGATGCGCACGGCGAGGGCGTGCTGGGCAAAGGCGGGCGCGGCATCGTGGATCACTTTGACCTGCATGGCAAGGTGGATATCGAGGTCGGCACGATGTCCAAAGCATTCGGCGTGGTCGGCGGCGTGGTCGCCGGGAAGCAGATCATTGTGGACTGGCTGCGTCAGCGTGGACGGCCGTTTCTGTTCTCCAGCGCGATGACCGTGCCGGATACGGCGGCCTGCCTGGCGGCGGTTGATCTGCTGGAAGAATCGACCGAACTGGTGGATCGGCTGTGGAAGAACGCGGAATTCTTCAAGGGCGAGATGAAGAAGCTGGGCTTTGACACCGGTCACACGGAGACGCCCATCGTGCCGATCATGCTGGGGGAAGCGCCGCTGGCACAGGAATTCAGCCGCCGCCTGTTTGAGGAGGGCGTGTTTGCGATGGCGATCGGCTATCCGACCGTGCCGAAGGGGCTGGCCCGCATCCGGGTGATGAATACCGCCGCTCACTCACAGGACGACCTGGAATTCGGGCTGTGGGCGTTTGAGAAAGTGGGTAAGGAGCTGGGCGTGATTTCGTAGCCAGCGTATTTTTACCGGCGATGCGGGAGATGGCATGGGCGCGGATGGGGGAAGTCGTCCGTGCCCATGCTTATTTGTCCGGTGTAATACGGCCAAAAGTGACGCTGGCCTGGGTGCAGG
>JALSTC010000208.1 GCA_026983935.1 Ardenticatenia bacterium | reverse complement strand
CCGACTTCTATGTGGATGTGAGCGACGGGGAAAATGCGGCGGGCGTGCAGGTAGGTGATCCGGCGGCGTTCTTCCGGCCCTACGAGGAACGGGGCGAGCGAATCATTGCCAAGAGCCTGGACGATCGCATTGGCTGCGCCGTGGCGATTGAGGCTATGCGCCGTCTGGCCGCGAGTGATGGCATCGCCAACGAAGTTTATTTCGTCTTCACCGTGCAGGAAGAGGTTGGTGTGCGCGGTGCACGACCGGCAGCCTTTGGTCTGGAGCCAGAGTTGGGCATCGCTGTTGATGGTACGCTTGCAGCGGATACACCGCGCCCGGCAGAGCGCATGATGGTGAAGCTGGGGAATGGCGCAGCGATCAAAGTGCACGATCGCGGGCTGGTTGTGCCGCCTGCCGTCAAGAATCTCATGATCAACCGTGCGGAAGAAGCAGATATTCCGTACCAGCTTGAGCTGCTGTGGCTTGGCTCCACTGACGCGGCGGCCATCAGCGTGACCGGGGCCGGGGTTGCCAGCGGGTGCATCAGCATTCCGATGCGATATGTGCATACGGTCAGCGAAACGGTGGATATCCGCGACGTGATCGCCTGTGTTGACCTGCTGGCGGCGGTTGTCTCCGGGCCGATTGATCTCTAATCTTTCATCCCCGCCTGTGAAGAAAGACCCTGTCACTGCGACGGGGTCTTTTCTGATTCAATCGGTTGTGAGAGCCTGATATGCTGCAATGAGATCTGGCCCGCCAAGAATCTGTCCGTCAAGTGTGGCAGTACTCAGTATTGCCAGGATCGTAGGCTCTATGCTGGGCCAGAGCGAGCTATCCATAAAGCTGTTGAAAACAATGAAGCGGGCGTGATCTTCGTTCATGACCAGCACACTCAACCCCGCTGTTGAATTGCCTTCCGGTGGCAGGTAGAACATGGCGGCATCATGGCCTGTCCATTGGAAAGCCAGTATTTCGTCTGGATCGGGCACAGAATCCGATGGGGCAAAGCCACCCTCGACCATCCGGCGCATAAATGCCAGGAGCGCCGCAGGGGCGATATCTTCATCGCTGCGATCCAGCCCGACGGTGCGGGTAAGCTGTATCAGGGCGAACACGCCGGGGGCGGTATTCTCATCCCCCTGTGCCGGGTCGAAGATGTTGAAGAACTGCCCGCGCTCGCTGGCCTGCCACTCTTCCGGATAGTTGAGTGTGACTGTTGTCCCGGAAAACGTCTTTTCCATCACATTGGGCAGCTCGGCCAGCAGCGGGTCAGGAGTCGGTGAGGGCGCGGGGGTGCTGGTGGCAGCCACCGGCACTGTCGCCAGCTCGACTCCCGCGTAGGTTTCCACACCACAGCCTGTCAGCAGAAGCATGACCGCCACCAGCAGCACACGGTAGATACCTGGCATCAGCCCCTCATTCATGGTTGCATTGTTATCCGTCGCAAATTGCGCCTCTCACAATAACCTGTTTGTCCGCCCTGTCAAGTTTTTCGGCTGTATCTATCCCCTGCCACATGGCTTGCCTGTTTGCCTCTGTGGTATCATAGGGTCAGAATGTGGTATGTCAGAGGGGAGCAGCAGCCATGACATCCAATATTGCCGGTCTCATTCGGGAAGGGGTGGCGGCATTCAAGGCCGGGCGTCGGGAAGAGGCACGCAAGCTGTTATCTCGTGCCACCGAACTGGACGACCGCAATGAAGAAGCCTGGCTCTGGCTGAGCGCTGTTGTGGATACGCTGGAGAACCAGCAGATATGCCTGGAGAACGTGCTGGCGATCAATCCGAATAATACACGGGCGTTGGAAGGCCTGGAGATGATCAATCGCCAGCTTGCCAGGCGACAGAAACCTCCCGCTGAACCGTCATCACCGCCGGCGGAGCCGTCTCCGGGGCCTTTCAGTGTGGGTGTATCAGGAGTGCCTCCTCAGCAGGCCACCGCTTCCCCTGATCCATTTGCCGCCCCTCCTGCACCATCGGCCGACTCTTTCGATTTACCAGCGGAAAAAGAGACTGCGGGTTATCACGGCAGCGGCCGCAATGTGCCCCAGCCCTCGGACGATGAGTATGATGCCTGGGTGGCAGGCCTGAATCTGGGGGGAGACAATGCGTCTGGCGAAGCGGCGATTGGTGCCAGCAGCGATCCCTTCAATTTTGACAGCGGCCCATTCCAGGGGCCGGAAGTTTCCTCAGAGCCGTTTGTTGAAGCGGATGAGATGCTGGAGTCACCTTCCGGCTTTGGGGATATTGTCAGCCCGGGCCAGGAAATGCCTGATAGGGGGGTGGGGACTTTTGATCCTTTTGCTCTGCCGCAGTCGGATTCCTTTGATGCCACATACGAGGAACCGGCTGTTGATGCTTTCATAACAGATGAATTTGGGGAAATGGCGGGCGGGAGCGGGTCTTTTGCCAGTGCCACTCCCTTTGCGGAAGCCGCCGACATAGCCGTTCAGGATGCGAACGATCTGAAGCAGTTCCTGGACTATATTCCTGAAGGGATTAAAGCCACGCATCTCCCCGGTGAAGGGCGGCAGTATCCACTGGCGACTTTGATCGGGCTGGCAGTCGTGGGTGTGGGAACTCTGGCGGCGTTAATTGTCATGGTGGTGCTGCTCACTTCTTTGTAGAGCAGGGCCTGCTGCAATGAGCCTGTGAGGTGATAGGTGGAGATGTCATTTGTTGGCAGAGTGCCGGTGCTGCGTCGGCTGCTGGCCCCGCGTCTGATCTGGCCCAGTGTAGCCGTACTGCTGTTATTGGTGGCGCTGATTGCGGTCACCGCGCCTGCGGAACGCACGCTGGGCGGCGCGAATGCCCGCCTGGTGTACTTTCATGGGGCGCTGGTGTGGGCGGCTATTCTGAGCTGGTTTATTGCTGCCGGGGTGGGTGTTGTCGCGCTGGCGCGCCGCGATGAACTGCTGCATCGTGTCAGTCGGGCTTTGGGGCGTGTCGGGCTGTTGTGGTGGGCGTTGTATATCCCCGTGAGCATTCTGGCCGCTAACGCAACCTGGGCTAACAATTCCTGGAATTTGACATTTTTGCTGGAGCCGCGCTTTGCGATGGCTTTTCAGATCATGGCGCTGGCCCTGTTCGCGCAGGCCGTTCAGTTTTTTGATGCTCGCCCTGTAATTGGCAGCCTGTCCAACGTCGTGATCGTGCTGGTGATGGTCTTGCTTATGGGCGTCACCACCCGTGTACTGCATCCTCCCGCACCTATCCGGGATACGGAGTCACTCCGCATCCAACTGGCCTTTGGCAGTATGACAGTGCTCCTGCTGCTGGCCGGTTTTCAGATGGCCCGCCTGGGTTGGAGGCAGTCTTGATCCTGCATCGTGATTGTGACTGACAGCGCCGGGTAGCAGCAGCGCATTCGTGTGGAGAAAAGATGAAGACTGATGATACGCGCCGCCAGGTGAGGCGTGTGCTCTGGATAACCCTGGCGGCTAATTTTCTGGTCGCGGCAAGCAAGCTGGCGCTTGGCCTGCTGACCGGCACGCTGGCTATTGTGGCTGACGGCTTCCATTCCACATTGGACGCCTCATCCAATGTGATCGGGCTGGCGGGCAATGTCCTTGCCGGGCGGCCACCCGACGAGGATCATCCGTATGGGCACAGACGGTTCGAAACGATCGCGGCAATGATGATCGGTGGCTTTTTGCTGCTGACGGCATGGGAAATCGCCGGGCAGGCGCTGGATCGACTGCGCTCTGGCGGGCAGCCGGACGTGACGCCGCTGAGCTTTGCCGTGATGATCGGCACGATCGTGATAAATCTGGCCGTCAGTCGTTACGAACGCCGTGAAGGGGAGCGGCTTAATTCCGAGATTCTGACTGCCGATTCATATCATACAGGGTCCGATGTCTTCGTCTCCGTCTCTGTGTTGGTCAGCCTGGCGGCTGTGGCCATTGGCTGGGCATGGGCGGATGTGGTGG
>JALSTC010000207.1 GCA_026983935.1 Ardenticatenia bacterium | reverse complement strand
CGCTGCCGCCGGGGTTGTACCACTCGGCTTTCGCATAGAGATTCACGCTGGCGGGAAGATGGGCGGTAATGCGGCGGAAGCCGAGCAGGGGCGTGTTGCCGACCTGCTGTTCCAGCGTGGTCGTCTCCGGGTTAACCGTCAGGGTGATCTCTCGAAGTGTGATGGTCATGATCATCCTCAATCAGATAAAGCAAAAGGCCAACAGGCAAAACAAAAAGCGGTCGTCTTTCCCAGACACCGTAGATGGTGGGTGCAAAACCACCATCGCGGGAACACGTACCGCTCTTATTCAGCCGTTGGCCTTACTAAGGCCCTGGTGATGTTCGGTCTGAAGCGAGCGGTTAGCGTTCCCGCTTCAGACACGTGCAGTTGCGTAAAGTGTACATCATGGTTCTGTTCTCCACTGTTGTGTTAACTATAGCGGTTTCGCCGGGTCATGTCAACGTTTTTGGAGCGGCATTGTCAGTATTGCTGCAAGTATGGAGCATCGGTGGGACTTTTTTCTTACATCGGGGCATTGACAGATAGTCTGTGATTGGTTATTTTATACAAAAGAGATTGTTTATATTGTATTTATCGGACACAATGGTAGAAAGAACAATGGTGTATCGGGACATGCCCGGCCGCTCCCTCTGCTCAGGAGGCCGTCTTTCCCCTCGCGTAAGATTATCCGGATCATGCAGGGTCTGAAGAATATGAGGCTCAGGGAGTGCATGGATCGGGTGAAAAGTTGAAGCGGTTTGATCCGGTTACCCGACTTTTGAAGTGATGCGCATATCTGTTGGTGCTAAGAGTAGAAAGTGTGTTTTATGAGTGCCAGTTTACCGTCCCTGCCGCAAATAGACTCCTGCCTCGATGATGCCGACGTCCACCTTGCGCCTGAGACTCTGCGCGAGATGTTCTGGCAGATGCTGCTCGCCCGTCGTCTGGATGAGCGGGCCTGGGTGCTGCATCGCCAGGGGAAAATCGTCTTCCATATCTCCGGCATAGGCCATGAGGCCATTCAGATCGGTGCCGCATATGCCATCCGGGCCGGCTATGACTACGTGCACCCCTACTACCGCGATCTTGCCCTCAACCTGGCCCTGGGCTACACACCCGTACAGTTCATGCTGTCTCTCTTTGGGCGTGCCGGGGAGAGCACCA
The DNA here is from genome assembly GCA_026983935.1 of Ardenticatenia bacterium. Classification (GTDB taxonomy): domain Bacteria; phylum Chloroflexota; class Anaerolineae; order Aggregatilineales; family Ch27; genus JALSTC01. Next base: position 2,768 of record JALSTC010000207.1, on the reverse strand, counting down.
GCGGTGCGCGTCAGATGCCTTCGCACTGGGGGAGCAGGCGGCTGAACATTGTTTCCGGCTCCAGCCCGGTGGCGACGCAGGTGCCGCAGGCGGCGGGCATGGCGTTGGCCTGCAAGCTGCGCGGTGAAGATCGCATTGCTCTGACGACGTTGGGCGAAGGCTCGACCAGTCAGGGCGATTTTTATGAAGGGCTGAACTGGGCGGGCATTCATCACCTGCCGCTGGTGTGCATTGTACAGAACAACATCTATGCCATCTCCGTCCCACTTGAACGGCAGATGGCCGTCCCCAACGTCGCAGACCGTGCGCCGATGTTCGGTATTGCCGGTGTCATTGTGGACGGCAACGACGTGCTTGCCTGCTACCGCGTTGTGAAGGAAGCCGTTGATCGTGCTCGCAGCGGCGGTGGGGCGACGTTGATCGAGGCCAAGACCTACCGGCCTGTGCCGCATTCTTCCGACGATGACGATCGCTCCTACCGCTCGCGGGAGGAAGTGAACGCCTGGAAGGAACGTGATCCGATTGTGCGATTTCGCAGCTATTTGCTCGATAAAAGCATCCTGACGGAGCAAGAGATTGCGCGTTACGAAGCGCGTGCACGCAAAGAAGTGGATGCCGCCCAGGCAGATGCTGAAGCGGCCCCTTACCCACCGCCCCAGAATGCGCTGGGCGCAGTTTTTGCGCCATCGAATGGGGAGTAGCCGAAGGTTGTCAACTGATGACTGAAATGACCCTTATTGACGCGATCCGCGAGGCAATGGACGAAGAACTTGCCCGCGATGAGCGCGTTTTTATCACCGGTGAAGATGTCGGGCCGCGCGGCGGCGTGTTCCGTGCGACGATGGGCCTGTATGACCGCTACGGCCCCGACCGCGTAATCGATTCGCCGCTGGCGGAACTGAGCATCATCGCCATCGGTATTGGCGCTGCCCTCGCCGGGATGCGTCCGATCTGTGAGATTCAGTTCGCGGATTTCATCCATCCCGCTTTCAACCAGATCGTCAATGAAGCGGCGCGTTTCTACTACCGCTCGAACGGCGATTGGCCCGTCCCGCTGGTGATTCGCGTGCCCTACGGTGGGGGGATCAGCGGGGGATTGTATCACTCGCAGAGTGTGGAGGCCTTTTTTGCCCACACGCCCGGCTTGAAGATCGTTGTTCCCAGCAGTCCATATGATGCCAAGGGGCTGCTCAAGGCCGCCGTGCGCGACCCGAATCCGGTGATGTTTCTGGAGCCTAAAAAGGGCTACCGCCTGATCCGGGGCGACGTGCCGGAGGAAGCCTACACCGTTCCCATTGGCCCGGCTCAGGTGACCCGCCGGGGCGACGATCTGACCGTCTACGCCTACGGCATGATGCACTATTACACGATGCAGGCGGCAGAAATCGTCTCTGAGCGCGATGGCATCCAGTGCGAAGTGGTGGATATCCGCACGCTGGCCCCGCTGGACAGGGCCACTGTGCTTGAGGCTTTCAAGAAGACCGGCAAGGCCCTGATTGTTTACGAAGATAACCGCTTTCTGGGCTACGGCGCGGAGATCGCCGCGCTGCTGAGTGATGAGGCGTTCGAGTACATGGACGGCCCTATACGCCGCCTGACCGGGCCAGACGTACCGGGTGTGCCGTTCAGTCATACCCTGCAGGATTTCTTCATGCCGAACGTTGAAAAGATCGCGGATGCGATCCGTGAATTGGCGGCCTATTGAGCGCAACTGTCGGAGGAAACTGTATGCCAAGCCGGGTGATCATGCCGCAGATGGGCGAAAGTGTTGTCGAGGGGACGGTGAGCCGCTGGCTTAAACAGGAAGGCGATGAGATAGAAGAATTCGAGCCGATCGTCGAAGTGGAGACGGACAAGGTCACGTCAGAAATCCCCGCCCCTGCCAGCGGGGTGCTCTTGAGAATCTACGTCGCAGAGGGGCGGACCGTCTCGGCGGGAACGCTGCTGGCCATGATCGGGCAGCCCGATGAAGCCCTCCCGGAACAGGTGTCCCCCGAACCGGAGTCCGTGCCCGCACCGCGTCAGACGGAATCCGCCGCCCGGACAGTATCTCCCGGGGACACCAACGGCGGTCATCCCCATATCACGCCTGTGGTGGCACGTATTGCTGCCGAACACCATATTGATGTCAGTAAGGTGCGCGGAACCGGACGCCAGGGACGTGTCACCAGGAAAGACATTATGGCCTATATCGAATCGGTGGCAGAAGTCACGGCGGAAGAAGCAGAGCTGCCAGCCTGGGAACAGCCGGGCAGCGGCGACCTTTTCAAGCCGACCGATGATGTCTATGGCGACCCTTCTACTGCTGCGGAACAGGGCGCGGCGGCATCTTCCGATCAGGATGATGAACTGCTGCCGCTCAGCACGATGCGCCGCCGCATTGCCGAGCACATGGTCATGAGTAAGCTGCGCACCGCTCCACACGTGACCACCGTCTTTGAGATTGATATGAGCGCCGTTGTGGCGCATCGTGCCGCGAACAAAGCCGCGCTTGAGCGGCAGGGTATTCGTCTGACGTATACGGCCTATTTCCTGGCGGCGGCAGCACAGGCGCTCCGGGAGTATCCGATGGTCAACAGTCAGTGGACGGATGATGGCATCCTGCTCAAGGCAGAGGTCAATATTGGTATGGCCGTTGCGCTGGATGAGGGGTTGATCGTCCCGGTGATCAGGCAGGCGGATGAGCTTTCTCTGGCGGGAATCGCGCGGCGGGCCAACGATCTGGCGGAAAAGGCGCGGCGGGGTGCACTTGCGCCTGATGACGTGGC
>JALSTC010000206.1 GCA_026983935.1 Ardenticatenia bacterium | reverse complement strand
AGGTATCCGATCACGGTCGGCGTCATGGGGTTGGAAGGATCGCGGATATCAATTGCGCTAAGGCCGGAAATCTCCGCCACCCGGCGCAGCGTCTCCAGCACCGACCAGCGCTCGTAGCGAACGCGACTGCGAAACTCGCGAACGGTGATATCGTGCCCGGCGACCGTAGCGATCACCGTATCCGGATCGACTGCCGGATCATCAGTTGGGCGGGTATAAGGCGTACTGGTTGGTGTCGGCGTGGTCGGCAGCGAGGCTATTTCTGCCGTTGCCGTCTGCCCCACAAAAAAAGCGGTCGCAGCAGCCTGCGTTTCTTCTGCCCCTTCCACGATCACGATTGGCTGATGAGTCTGGCAGCCGGCAAGCGCCACCGTCACCAGCCCCGCCAGCAGCAGCCACCCCAACATATGCCTGTTCACAGTTTGCATCTTCCCCACATCAAGTCCCCTGTATAAGAAAATAACGGGGCAGGCGACCGATGATCCCCTACCCCCCTGTAACTGATCCTGCTTTCAATTGTAACGCAAAATGGCCTCAGGCCAGCATACTCACATCCAGCGTTAAGGTGACCTGCCACGCTTCCCCCGGCTTCAGATGCAGCGGCCACCACTGCAGGAAGACCGTACCCTGATAGCCGCGCTCAAACCCCGCCTCTGAAAGCGTCACCGTCTCCAGCGGAAAACGCCAGAGACGCGCAGCCTGCGACAGCGTCACCTCGACACGTTGATCCCGGATGCGTGTTACTGCGCCGTAGACGCTGACGTCATCATGGGCTGCGACATCGGCAAGCGAATACTGTTCGCCCGCCAGCTCAAAAGCGCAGTATTCCAGATTGTCGCCACCGTCATAGGCCAGCGCAGTCTCCACAGCAAAACGGACATCCATATCCTGGTCAGCCTGATTGCGCACGGTATACGTCACATGCACACGATCTTCGCCCTGCGTCAGACGAAAGCTCTTGACCACCTGGATCGGCAGATGCTGGTCATTGACCCAGACATGCCCATCGCGACGCAGATGCACCGTCGCAGTGTTGTCCGCCACTTCCCAGTCGGCTTCGTAGGGCAGGATAACGTAGTCACCCTGTTCCGGATAGGCGGAACGGTAAAAGCCTTCCAGCGTAGCATCTTCTCGCAGAAAATGGTCAATGAAAGCGCCCCGGCGGTACCAATCCGCAATCAAGTAGTTTTCGATTCCCCGCTCTTTGACGCGCACCGTTTCCGAGTGGATATTTTCCAGTTCAGACTGTTCGTCCCCGACCACAACGATGCGATTTTCCGCCGCTGCAGCCAGTAAATCCTGATAGTAGCCTTCATCACGTCGGGTCATCAAATTCAGAAGGTTGTACCGCGCCGGGCGGTAATCCCATTCGCGCAGTGCCCCGCCCCGCGCCAGGTCCCAGACCATATAGAAACGATCGCCGCGCAGCACCAGTTCATCATTGCCGTCCATATCCATATCAGTTTTCCGGACGACAAGCGGCGCGTCTCCGCCTTCGGCCAGCACTTCTGCCGCGATCAGGTTGGCGTAATTGGCAATGCGAAAGTGAAAAAGGTATATCCCGCCAAAAACACCGTGCCAGTAGGCATCATTGCTCTGCGCTGCCCAGAGCAGGTCCAGTGCCCGCGCTTTCTCCTTGCCTTCAGGCATGGCATGCACGCGCTTGCTGATGGCCAGCGCACGCTTGTGCATGTGGTTGATCTCATCATACTTCACCATGAAATTGCGCCAGATGCCCCCGCGCAGGTAGCGCAGCAAACGCTGGTCACCTTCACGTTCAAGCTCATGGCGGATGGTGGTCAGTTCATAGGCGCGGGACGCCGGGAGCGCCCACTCGCCCATTTCCATGTAGCTGGCCGTAGGTAGATAGGCCCGCCCCAACGGGGGGCAGTGATCCATAAATGCGGATGGTGTCGTCATGTGCAGCCAGTCGGCATTTTGCTCGACCGAGGTAAAGAAATCCTCCATATAGCCGTTTTCCCAGCAGTGCTCATACGTGCCAGGCCACACCCCAAACTTTTCACCATCATCACCCATGAAGACCAACTTCGGCTGCAACGTGCGCAGCTCTTCCTCAGCCTGCTTGCGCAGCCAGGCGAAGTTATCATCTACCGTGCGCCAGGGGATAAAATAACGGAGATGCGTCAGCGTCGGGAAAACGGCCAGCGTATACCCCTGTTCTTCAGTGATGAAGTAGCCGAACAATTCTTTATCTTTATCGAAGCCCACCGCTTCAAAGTGCGTATCATCCACGATGACATAACGCACGCCTGCCTCGGCCAGCGGCTTGGCCAGATGCGGCTCCCAGACACGTTCGGCCAGCCACATCCCATGCGGCTCCGTGTCAAACCAGCGGTGGATAGCATCCGTCAGCTTACGAATCTGTCCCAGCTTGTCCACATCCGGGAGCGAAGTCAGAATCGGTTCATAATATCCACCGGTCAGGATTTCCACCTGATTCCGTGCCACCAGCGCCTTGATCCGTTCCAGGAATTCCGGCTGATGCTGCACCAGCCAGTCCAGCAGACTGCCAGAAAAATGCATCCCGATCTGTACATCGGGATGTTTTTCCAAAAGCTCGATCATCGGCAGATAAGCCGAGCGATAACCGTGTTCATTGACAAAGTCAAAATTACCAACCGGCTGATGGTTGTGAAAAACGAGGGACAGATAAATAGGCTGTGTCATACCTCACCCCAATACAGGAGATGCTATCAGGCAGCGGCGGGCATTTTAACATACGACAACCCTGCGAGTCGAACAACTTATTCGTCAAATATTCACAAGATTCAGGCCATAACTTCTCCCAGAATGCCTTGAATCGCCGAAACAAGGAAGTTCAGCGCTATTAGCAGCAGGATTCCGCCAGCCGCCGCAGAGACACCCCGCACCACACCGGGCCTCAACCAGCGGCGGCCCGCCGACAGCACCCCCGACAGGATAATCACATGGGACATCAACCCGGCGATAATCGCCAGCAGGGCCAGCAGCCCTCCGCTCAGTGTATAGGCCTCTGTATACAATGCAAAGTAGCCCCCGCCCAATGTCAGCCAGCCGATAATGGTAAGCGGATTCAGCAGGGTAATCCCGGCCCCGGCGATGTATCCCTGCAAATTGCCTCCGCCATTGTCCCCCTCCACCAATTCTTCCGGCTGCCATGCGCTGCGAATCGCGCCGATGCCCAGCCAGGCCAGCCACACCGCGCCGCCCGTCCACAGCACAACCCGCAGCCAGACATGTTCAGTGAGCAGCGGTGCGACCCCAAAATAGACCAGACTGATATAGAACAAGTCGGCGCTGACCGAGCCGCTGCCAAACGACACGGCATTCCAGAATCCGATCAGCAGTGAACGGCGCACCAGCCCGATCGTCACCGGGCCAACAGGAATCGAAACCGCCAGACCGAGGATATAGCCCTCGATCAGCATACGAACCAGATCGTTCATGCCAGGAGCAGCCCCTTTCTTAAGCATTGCCGGCTGCCGATTATACTATCGCCGCAGACCTTCTGCCGTTTTTGCGTACATTGAGCGCATCAGAGTCGGTATACTATGCCATGAAGAATCGCCTGAGTCAGCGCCAGGGGACGCTCATGTCATCACGAATTCGCTTCGCCGGAATGATGCTTGCCGCCTTACTGCTGGCCGCCTGCGGCGGGCCAGAGCCAACTGCCACACCGACAGCCACCGCCACCCTGACGGCAACGCCACTCCCGACAGTGACCTCCGGCCCACCGCCAGCGCGATTCACGGTCACCCCATCGCCGACGATTTCACCCACGCCGACACCAATTCCACCGACCCGGACGCCTTCCCCATCGCCAGTGCCGCCGACGGCCACTTTTACGTCCACACGCACCATGACGGCTACCATGACAGCTACCGCAACGGCCACGGTCACATTCACCAGGACAACGATCCCGCCGACTGTCCCGCCAACCC
>JALSTC010000205.1 GCA_026983935.1 Ardenticatenia bacterium | reverse complement strand
CACGACCTATGAGGGCTATCTGCGCGATGGCTCCAATGAAGGCGAGGATCGCTGGGAGAATGTGCTTGAACTGCTGGCGGATGTGGCCGATCATACGGCGCTGGCGGATTACCTCACCCAGACGGCACTGATCAGCGATGTGGACACCCGCGACGATGACGTGGACGCGCCCGCGCTGATGACCCTGCACAGCGCCAAAGGGCTGGAATTCCCAGTGGTGTTCATCGTCGGGCTGGAGGAAGGGATGCTGCCGCATATCCGCAGCATCGAAGCCGCCTTCAGCGGCGATGAGGAGGCGCTGGCTGAGGAGCGCCGCCTGCTGTACGTCGGGCTGACCCGCGCCAGAGACCGCCTCTATCTCTCCTATGCCTTCCGTCGTGCCCGCTACGGCGACTATGAACCCGGCGAACCCAGCCGCTTCCTTTACGATCTGCCGCAAGGCCTGCTGGACGGCCCCGCGCCGGGCGATTCCCGGTTGGGGGGAGGCGCATACCAGCGCATGACAAGCTGGACGGCGGACATCCCGCGGGCCGCGCCCGTGTCGCCGCCGCCGGCGCGCTTCCGGGCCGGGCAGCGTGTGCAGCATCCCGTTTTCGGGGAAGGGGTGGTCATCGCTTCCACACGCTACCGCGACAGCGAGGAGGTCGAGGTGCATTTTGTGGAGAGCGGCAAAAAGCGTATTGATGGCAGTTTCCTGGCCCCGCTGGGGGAATGAAAAAGAGGTGAACCCGTGGAACGCATCATGATCACCGGCGCGAATCGGGGCATCGGGCTTGCCCTGGTGCGCGAATATCTCCGCCATCCAGAAGTGCAGCTTTTCGCGGCCTGCTGCCGCCCGGACGCGGCGCATGACCTGCAGGCGCTTTCCGCCGATCATCCGGATCGACTCGTGGTGCTGCCGCTTGAAGTGACCGACCCGGAGGCGGTGAGCGCAGTGGCTGCGGCGGTTGCCGCCAGAACTGACGGGCTGGACGCGCTGATCAACAATGCCGGGATCAACCCGCCGGGCCAGTCGCTGGCGGAAATTGACACGGAAACGATGCTGCACGTGCTGCACGTGAACACCGTCGCGCCGCTGATGGTGACAAAGGTCTTTTTGCGACTGCTGGAAGGCGGGGTCAGCCCGCGTGTGGTGAATGTTTCTTCCATCATGGGGTCGTTGAGCCATACTTCCGGCGGCGGTTATTACGCCTATCGCACGAGCAAGGCTGCGTTGAACATGGTCACGCGGATCATGGCGGGCGATCTGCGGGCGCGTGGCATCACGGTGATCTGCCTGCATCCCGGCTGGGTGCGGACCGATATGGGCGGGGGCGGTGCGCCGCTTTCGCCGGAGGAGTCGGCGCAGGGCATTGTCCGCGTGATCAGCCGCCTGTCGCCGGCTGACAGCGGGCACTTTCTCCAGTGGAACGGCGAGGAGCTTCCCTGGTAGCCGTCTGGCAGGGCTGCTGCCGGTTGAAATCCCCGGCTGAGGAGAGTCAAGTCTGGTTTGAAGCGGACTGTGAGTCCAGATGAATCTGGACTTTGTCTGCTCAGCTCCGGAATTCATTCCGGGGCGTGTATGTCCTGCCTCCGGATTGGCAGGCGCCCCGCCGATTTTTTCCCCTGTCTTTTTTCCTGCAAGCGGGTATAATTTCGCTCACAGCAAGCAATCAGGAAGCATTCCCCAGTGGAGGGAATGTAGTCCTGAGCATTGGGGAAAGGAATTCATATAAATGTCCCCCACAACGGTGCAGGACGGCGCGGTCGTCAGCCTGCAGTACACACTTAAACTGGATGATGGTCAGGTTATTGACGAATCGCCCGCCAATGAACCGTTACAGTACCTGCACGGCGCCAGCAACATCATCCCCGGCCTGGAAAATGCCCTGACCGGCATGACCGTCGGCGACAGCAAGCAGGTGATCATCGCCCCTGCGGATGCTTACGGCGAGTACAACCCCGATCAGTTGTATGAGTTTGAACGCGCATTGTTCCCGGACACACTGGAGCTTTCCGTTGGTCTGCCACTGACGCTGCGCGACGAATCCGGTAATCTGGTAGATGCGGTCGTGGCCGAACTGAGCGACGAGACGGTCACGCTGGACTTCAACCATCCACTGGCCGGGCAGACGCTGCATTTTGATGTGACCATCATTGCGCTGCGCGATGCCACGCCGGACGAGATGGCCCATGGCCATGCGCATGCGGCGGATCATCACCACTAGAATCCATCGCTGTTCGCAGAATCAAACACGCAAGGGGGCAGGCTGTGTGACGGCCTGCCCCTTTTTGTTGATGCCGATTCGTCAGCGCGGCAGTGGGTGGTATAATCCCCCTCGCAAATCGGATGGAGATGCCGGGGGGCATGGGTGCGCCTGAAGCAGGCACCTGTGCTTTTTTGATTGTAGCCGGAGTGCATAACATGAAGCGATTGGCAGTGATCATGATACCGGGGGTGCTGGCGATTTTGCTGGCAGCCTGCGGCGGCGGCGGCCAGTCTGCCGCTGCGCCGGGGGCCGAGCCGATCCCGACGGCTGTGCCGCTCACTCTTGAGGAGGCGGAAGCCATTGCCGGAACGTTCCTTGATGCCTGGGTCAACGGCGACTATGCCGCCATGTACCGCCTGATCAGCTTCCGCAGCCGCGAAGCCTATCCGGAGGAAGTCTTCACGGCGGCCTATGAAGACGCCGCCCGTGAGATGACGCTCTCCAGCCTGGAATACAGCATCCGCTCCAGTCTGCGCCAGGGCAACACGGCAGCCATCAACTATGATGTGACCTTCAACACCGGCTTTCTGGGCAGCTTCACCGATACCGACCGCACCATGCGCCTGGTCGTGACCGACGAGGGCTGGCGGGTGGCCTGGGCCACGACCGACATCTTCAGTGAGCTGGCGGGCGGTGGGCGGCTGGTTCTGCAGCAGGTCGTACCCACCCGCGCCAACATCTACGACCGCAACGGCCAGCTTCTGGTCGCCCAGAACGGCGTGGCGATCCCTGTCACGGTGGTGCAGGAGAACATCCCCAACTGGGATGCCTGCTGGAACACGCTGACCCGCGTCCTGCGCCTGAGCAATCAGCAGTTGCAGGATATCTACGACAGCCGTGCCCCCAACTGGGATACGCTCGTCGGCGAGATTGACACCACGACCTACGCCGAAGAGAGCGAGGAGCTGACCCGCAACTGTGACGCCAGCTTCGGCGAGCGGCCCACGCGCCGCTATATTTCCGGCGGGCTGGCTCCCCATGTGATCGGCTATGTCAGCTATCCGCCGCCGGAGCTGATTCCGGAGCTGAACATGCGCGGTATCCCCGAAGATGCCATCGTTGGCGTGGCGGGAATCGAGCGCACCTGGGATGAGACGCTCACCGGGCAGCCGGGCGGGCGTCTGGAGATCATCTCGCCGGGCGGGGATGTGCTGCGAGTTCTGGCGGAGCGGGAGCCGGGCCGCAGTGAGAGCGTCTATCTCACCATAGACGCCGATTTGCAGCTTATCGTGCAGCAGGCGCTTTCCGATGCCTATAACATCGCCAACTGGGGGCCGGTGGCCCGCGGCGCGGCGGCGGTCATCATGGACGTGAATACCGGGGAAATCCTGGCGCTGGCCAGCTATCCCTCTTTTGACCCCAACCTCTTCAACCCGGACAACGCCCGCCCGGACGCCGGACAGCGGCTTGTTGAGATGCAGAACGATCCGCGCCAGCCGCAGATCAACCGCGTCACGCACGGCCTGTATCCGCCCGGCTCGGTCTTCAAGATCGTGACCACGATCGCCGCGGCTGACAGCAACGTCTATGATTTCGATCACACCTATGTGTGCAACGGCTTCTGGGAAGGCGCGGCGGTCGGTGATCATACGCGCTACGGCTGGATTTACCCCGGCGCACACGGTCTGCTCGATCTACCCGGTGCGCTGGTCAACTCCTGCGATCCGTACTTCTACCAGACCGGCGCAGACCTCTA
>JALSTC010000204.1 GCA_026983935.1 Ardenticatenia bacterium | reverse complement strand
CAGACCGTTGGTGTGACTGGCCAGGCGACCGCCCGGCAGCGCAACGGGGTGATAGGCCATTGCAAAAGTGCGGGCCAGTCGAGTCAGTTCTTCCAGATCGATGTCTGCTGCCTGCGCAATGGCCGACACATCCACGTCCTGGTAGAGCGCGTTGTAATCGGCTGGAACAGCATCATCTGCCAGCCCCTCGGAAATGATGATCTTGCCGAGCGCGAGGGCAATCAATCCCTCCATGCCGGGCGGCACGGGAATCCAGCGATCGGCACTGGCCGCAGTCATTGAGAGGCGCGGCTCAAAGGCAACTACAGCGCCCCGAACACCCTGCTGACCACGCATCGCACCGTAAGTGCGGCCGTACGCAACTGGCGAAAGCCATGTCTCCAGGAAATCCGCGCCAAAACCATAAACAACATCAGCACGAGCAATATCAAAGACAGGCAGCGCGGACGAGTCAAACAGATCCCGGCTTGCTGCCGAGTAGACAACTCGCCCATCAAGCGCGGACTGCGCATCGTAGACCACGACATCTGGCGATCCAAGGCCATCAACAAAACGGTTGACAATGGCGGCATAGTTGCCCGGTAAAACACCGGTTAGCACGGCAACATGGCCGGGATCAGACTCGACAATCGTATGGGCGACAAGATCGATCGCATCTTCCCACGACAGTTCGGCCCACTGTCCTCCGCCTCGTTCACCTGAACGCTGTAGAACCTGTTTGAGTCTGTCGGGGTGATAAAGAAGCTGCAGGCCAGCCTGACCGCGAGCGCACAGCTTTCCCTGGTTGAGTGGATGCTGCGGATTACCCTCGATCTTGCGTGCGCGGCCATTGCTGACTCGCACGATAATCCCGCATGCAGCCGGGCACATACGACATGTGCTGGCGAACCAGAAGTCCTCGCCCGGCAGGGTCTCCTCCGGTGGATGGGCATAAGATTCCATCCGGACGGGCTGGCTTAAATCAACAGTGCACCCACTGACCAGCAGCGCGACCGCGCCTCCGCCAATCTGCAAGAACTGGCGGCGATTAATGGCATGCTTGCTGTCCCCATGTTGTGCCATTCCACTCTCTTCCTTACTTGTGGCATGTATTGCAGTCCAGAAGTCGTGGCAGATCGTCCTCTGGCTGCTGACGATGACAGTTAAGGCAAAAGCCCATGTTCATTTCCACCTGTTTGACAACCAGATCCATATTTTCAACATCCCCGTGACAGGTCTGGCATTCCACGCCAGCGGAAACATGCGGACGGTGACTGAAGTAGACGAAATCCGGCTGGCGGTAAACATCTGGCCACTGGGGATTGATGTTATCTTCGAAGGCATTGGCCACCTGCAGTATCTGTTCCTGGGCTTCGGGCTCGTCAGCAGTGAAATACTGGTGGCAGGCCATACATCTCTGAAGGGAGGGAAGTCCGGCTTGGGGGGCACGATAAGCGGAAGAATGGCAAAAACCGCATTGGACACCAACTTCCTGTACATGAACCCGGTGGCTGTAAGGAACGGTGCTGGCTTCTGTGACAGCCTCAACCGAGGGAGAACGGTTGGTAAGCAGCAGGCCAGCGACAACAATACCCGTCAGTAAGACGATCAGTATCCCGGACCTCCATGATTCGACATGAAATCTCAACTTGCGCATGAAAATCCCCCGTCCGACTTACCTGTTTTCTTTACCTCACAAGTTTAGCCGGTCAGTGTCGCAGCAACGTGCAGCATATGTCTCATTTATGTCAAAACAGAGGGTGGGATCAGTTCAATGGACTGCCAACGGAATCTTGGGCAGATTCAGGGGCATAACAGGTGCATAAGGGGAAAATCTTGTAATGGACCCATAAAGTTAGGCCGATTCCGGCACGAGGCAAGAGAAGACATCAGTTCATGATCAGGTGTTGCAGCCTGAGAACGTGGACAGTGTGGCCCGTGGACTGCGAGTACAGGAGTCTCGGAAGGATAATACTCCGGGGAGTCAATCAGGCCACCAGGGTATTCCCAGTGGCCCATCTTGTCGCTGTCACGCCTTAGCCTGCCAAGCACCGCGTGACGGCATCTGTGTCGCCTCAGGCTGATTGCGTCAGCCATCGGCGATTGCATTGAGCACCTTACCAACTGAATACTTCACCAACAGCACCAATAATGCGGGTGTAGTTTGCTGGTAAAGCGCCAGCCCTGGCGGGCTATCTGGGGACTAAAGGATATCAGAGCGCTGCCCCCAGAGTGAGCGGGTAAGGGGATTCGAACCCCTGACATTCAGCTTGGGAAGCTGACGTTCTACCACTGAACTATACCCGCATTCACTTACGACCGTCATTATAGGGGGGAGGTAGTCGGCTGTCAAGGATTTTTGCGCCCCCCAGTCTCAAGGCAGTTGAAACCCGAAATGTGCGTCAAAACAGGCCGCCCCCCTTTCTGTTTCATGCCAGCAGTCTGATCGCTGCCTCAATACGCTCCAGGCATTTGTCACGTCCGACGATGGCCATCGTCTCAAAGAGAGGCGGCGCAACACGCTGCCCGGTTATCGCCACACGAAGCACGCCAAACAACTGCCGGGCCTTCAACCCAAGCGTATCGGTCAATGCACGCAGTGCCGATTCCAGGGTTTCCGGCTCGAAATCGGGCAGTCCGAGTAGCGTTTCACGGGCCGCTTCCAGAGCTGCTTTTGTACTGTCTGCATCCATCCTCTTCTGAATCAGGTCTTCCACACCTGGCGTCACCTGATCCCGGAAGAAAAAGCCCGCCATCTCGACAACGTCGTTCAATCGATGGATGCGAGTCTGAATCAGTGGCGTGATGCGGCGCAGTAAATCGTCATCCACTGTATATCCCGCCCGCTCCAATGGCTCCCGCAGCAGTCTGGCCAGTTCATCCGGCGGCGTCTCCCGGATATAAATGCCATTCAGCCAGTCCAGCTTATTCAGCGGAAAAACGCCTCCCGAAGGGTTAACCCGACTCAAATCGAACCGCTGGATCGTCTCTTCCACGCTGAACACCTCGCGGTCTTCACCGAAGCTCCAACCGATGTTGGTCAGGAAATTAACCACCGCCGCAGGCAAATACCCCGCCTCGCGGAACTCATGCAGCAAAACCGGCACTTTCCGTCCGTCGTGTGTAAATCCAGCTTTGCGCTTGCTCAGTTTGCCCTTGCCATTTGGATTGAGAATCACCGGCAGATGCGCAATGGCAGGCATCTCCCAGCCAAAAGCCCGGTACAACTGCCAGTGCACCGGCGCGGAAGGTATCCATTCATCGGCCCGTAAGATATGACTGATCTCCATGAAATGATCATCAACCACATTCGCCAGATGATACGTCGGGAAGCCATCCGATTTCAAAAGCACCAGATCGGTCAGGGTGCTGTTTTCAACCGTGATATCTCCCCGAATCAGGTCATGCACGGTGGTCTGGCCTTCCAGCGGCATTTTGAAGCGAATCACGTAAGAATCGCCTCTGGCGTCGTGTTCGGCGCGCTCTTCCGGGGAAAGGTAGCGGCAGTGGCGATCATACCCCTGCACGCCCCGCTTACGCAGTTCCTTCAGCCGCTCCGGAGAGCAGTAGCAGCGGTAAGCCTTATCATGCGCTACCAGCCAATCCGCCCACTCACGATAGAGGCCCACGCGCTCCGACTGCACATAGGGGCCATAATCTCCGCCGACTTCCGGCCCTTCGTCCCAATCCAGGCCAAGCCAGCGCAGCCCTTCCGTGATCAATTCCACTGAGCCGGGCACGTAGCGGGTGCGATCGGTGTCTTCAATGCGCAGGATAAACACGCCCCCATGATGGCGGGCAAAAAGCCAGTTAAACAGCGCCGTGCGTGCCCCGCCAATATGCAGCGGGCCAGTCGGGCTGGGAGCAAAACGAACACGAACAGGACGATCCACGATCAGCTTTCTCCTCGCGCTAAAAATGGCTGTTCTGGGCCACATGGAAACAGACAGCGGCAGGCACATTATACC
>JALSTC010000203.1 GCA_026983935.1 Ardenticatenia bacterium | reverse complement strand
CTCGATTCTGGAAAATCTCCTGCTGCCCTCGTGGCAAAAATATGGCTGGATTCATAACCAGCAAAGAGCACGTGCCGATGCGCTGGCCGTTGCCCGCGATCTCTCGCTGGTCTATGCGTCGCTCGATGCGCCGGTGGACAGCCTGAGCGGCGGCAATGCGCAGAAAGTCGTTATCGGCAAATGGCTGCTGCGGAACCCGAAACTGCTGCTGCTCAACGACCCGACCAAGGGAGTGGACGTGGGGGCTAAAAGCGAGTTCTACACCCTGCTCAAGCGGCTGGCCGAGCAAGGCACGGCGATCCTGTTCTACAGCAGCGATGATGACGAACTGCTCGGCCTGTGCAATCGGGTGCTGGTTCTGCAGGATGGACAGATTCGGGCCGAGTTGAGCGGCGAAAATCTCACCCGCTCCAACCTGGTAGCGGCGAGTATGGGAACGACGAACCATGAACATGCGTAAGCTACAGCGCATAGTCACCCGCAACACTTTTCTCGTCTCGCTGGCGTTGATGATTATCGTCGTCACGATCAACTATACGCTGCAAAGCAACCTGTTTGAACTGCGCGTGCTGAGCAACACCATGCGGACTCTGCTGCCTCTGATCATTCTGGCCGTCGGGCAGTCCATCGTGATCATCGGCGGGGGCATTGATCTATCTGTCGGCACGATGGTTTCCATGCTGGTGGCCCTGCTGGTGACGCTGATCACGCCTGAGTCTACAGGGGCAGAAACCGCGCTGGCGATCCTGCTGGCCTGCGGCGTGGGGATGCTGGCGGGGGCGCTCAACGGTTTTGCGGTGGCCTACCTGCGTTTGCAGCCCATCGTGACGACCTACGCCAGCAGTTTTATCTTCTCCGGTATTGCCTTGCTGCTGCTGCCACGTCCCGGCGGCTCGATTCCGCGCGATCTGATGCGTTTTTACCGCTCGACGCCGGGGGGGATTCCGCTTTCGTTCTATGTGATCGGCGTGCTGATCTTGTTCTGGGTTGTCCTGCGCTCCACGCGCTATGCGCAGTATCTGTATGCCACGGGCAGCAACAGCGAAGCCGCCTATGCAACCGGCGTCTCGGTGCAACTGGTGCGCTTCACGACCTATGTCTGGTCGGGACTGTTCACAGCGCTGGCCGCGATTGCGCTGGCCCTCTCAACCGGTTCCGGGCAGGCCAACATCGGCGATGACATGACCCTGGATTCGATTGTGGCGGTGGTGCTGGGCGGGACGGCGCTGCGCGGCGGGCAGGGCGGCATTGTGGGGGCCATCATCGGCGTGATTATTCTGCGCGTCATTCGCAACATCATCTTCTTTGCCGACGTGCCCACCTGGTCACAGACGCTGGTCAATGCGTTGATCATCCTGGCGGCGCTGGCAGCGCCGGGCCTCATCGGTTTAGCACGACGGGCGGTGAGAAAATGGGCGTAACCCGACTGATCGACAGCACACGGATTGGCAATCTGCGCAACCATCTTTCGCCCCCTGTGGTGGCGCTGCTGCTGGCGGTTCTGCTTTTCCTGAGCGGCGGTCTGATCAACCCCAACTTTCTTAATTTTCAACAGGCGACGAACATTGTGCGCCTGGCCGCATTCCTCGGCATCATCGCTGCCGGGCAAACGCTGGTCATCATCAGCGGCGGGGAAGGCATTGACCTTTCCGTCGGCGCGGTGGTGACCCTGGGCGCGATCCTGACCTTTCGCCTATCCGGGGGCGACAATAACCTGATCTGGCTGGGGCTGGTGATGGCCTGCGGCGCGGGAATGTTGATCGGCTTCATCAACGGCCTGGGGATCGCGCTGCTCAAGATTCCGCCGCTGGTGATGACTCTGGGTATGACGGGCGTTGTACAGGGCACCATCCTGGTTGTGACACAGGGCGAGATGATCGGCGCGGCGCCTTCACTGATGCGCGAGTTGATCGCCGAGCCGGTCGTGCTCGGCATTCCGGGTGTCATTTTCATCTGGGCGGCGGTCGGCATCGTGATGTGGCTGCTTTTGCAGCGCACCACTTACGGCAAGCAGCTCTTCGCCATCGGGGTAAACCGCACAACGGCGCGGCTCTCCGGCGTGCGGGTGCAGGCCATCGTGACCGTCACTTACACGCTGAGCGGTTTTCTGGCGGGGTTGGGCGGGTTTATCCTGCTGGGCTTTTCACAGACGGTCTTTTTGCAGCTCGGCGATAAATATCTATTCCCCTCGATTGCAGCGGTGGTCGTCGGCGGGACGGTGCTGGCCGGTGGCAAAGGGAGCTACTGGGGCACGATGTCCGGCGCGCTGGTGCTCACGCTCATTGACAGCCTGCTGCGTGCCATGCAGTTGCAGGAAGCCTACCAGTTAATCATTCTCGGCATCATCTTGCTGATGCTGATCTCGGTCTACGGGCGGCAGCGCACCCTGCGCCAGTAGCCCTGGATTTACGTTCTGCCATGCTCATCTACATCGTATGAGTGGAGCAAAGGATAGAAACATGGACAAAGTGCGCGTAGGAGTGATCGGCAGCGGCTTTATCGGCCATATTCATGTGGATGGTCTCCAGCATGTCCCGGATGCTGAGATCGTCGCCGTTGCCTCCAGGACGCCGGGCAAGGCACGCCAGTTCGCCGATGAACGGGGCATCCCCGATGCGTATGAGGACTATCGTGATATCCTGAAGCGCGATGATATTGACGCCATCACAGTTGGCGTGCCCAATTATCTGCATGAGGAGGTCGTGATTGCGGCAGCCCGGGCGGGCAAGCATATCATGTGCGAGAAGCCATTCGCCCGGACGATCAAAGAAGCGGAGAACATGCTGGCCGCCGTCAAAGAGGCGGGCGTGAAGCTGGTCTACGGCGAGATGCTGTGTTTTGCGCCCAAGTATGTGCGCGCCAAGCGGCTGGTGGACGAAGGCGCGCTCGGTAAAGTGTTCCTGGTGAAACAAAGCGAAGAACACGACGGGCCGCACTCCCCCTGGTTCTGGGACGTCAATCTCTCCGGCGGCGGCGTGCTGCTGGACATGGGCTGCCACAGCATTGAGTTTGCCCGCTGGATTCTGGATCGCCCGCAGGTCAGGAGCGTACAGGCCACGCTGGGCACGTTCGTTCATCGGGATAAAACACGGGGCGAGGATCACAGCATATGTGTGATCGAGTTCGAAAACGACGCGATCGCGGTTGCCGAGAATAGCTGGGCCAAAACCGGCGGCATTGATGACCGCTGCGAAATCTACGGCTCCAAAGGCAACACCCGCGCAGACCTGATTCACGGCAATGCCCTGCTCACACACAGCACGGTGGGATATGGGTATGCGGTCGAGAAAGCGGATACCACCGTTGGCTGGACGTTCACCGGCTTTGAGGAAGAGTGGAACTACGGTTTTCCACAGGAAATGCAGCACTTCATCAACGTGGTGAAGGGGCTTGAAGAACCGATCGAAACAGGCGAAGATGGCCTCGAAGTATTGAAGATCATCTATGCAGCGTATCAGTCGGCGGGCGAAGGGCGGCGAATCGAGTGGCCTTATGAGCCGCCGGAAGTCGAAAAACCGATTGACCTGTGGCTGGAGGCATAACCGATACGAAGGAGGTAGAGTTCACAATGGCACGTCCTGTTACGCTCTTCACCGGGCAGTGGGCAGACCTGCCGCTGGAACAGCTCGCCGAAAAAGCGGCCGGCTTTGGCTATGATGGGCTGGAGCTGGCCTGCTGGGGGGACCACTTTGAGGTGGATAGGGCGCTGTCCGAGGACGGCTACGTGCAATCGCGGCATGACCTGCTGGCGAAATACGGCCTGAAGTGCTACGCCATCAGCAACCATCTTGTCGGGCAGTGCGTGGCCGATGCCTTTATTGACGAGCGCCACAAGGAAATTCTGCCGGAGCGCCTGTGGCGTGACGGCGATCCGGATGGTGTGCGCGAGCGTGCCGCCGAAGAAATGAAGCATACCGCCCGCGCCGCGAGGTTATTCGGCGTGTCGGTGGT
>JALSTC010000202.1 GCA_026983935.1 Ardenticatenia bacterium | reverse complement strand
AGTCGTCGTTGGCGCGAATGGCTTGAAAAAGAGTCAGCCCATCCATATGGGGCAGTTCCAGGTCGGCAATGATGATGTCCGGGCGCAGGCCATCCTTCATCATCTGGAGTGCTTCTGCGCCATCGCCAGCGGTTGAAACGCGAACGCCGCGCGGCTCAACCAGCGCCCGGATCAGGTCCTGGATATCCGGGTCATCCTCCACAAACAGAATATGTCGTTTCTGAGTGGGCATTCTTCCCCCGGTATTGGTAGCCGTGATTCCTGTGCCTGTTTACCTTAGCATAACTACTGAAGCGGCGTCAATTTTCGCGATTCTCTTTTGTTGTCCGGATGCAGGGCCTGCAGCAGAAAGCCGGGGACACATGCCCCGGCTTTGAAGATGTTAAACAGCGGGCCTCAGCGTTTGTCATTGGCCTGTACGAGGCCATGACCCATCACTGATCCGGGCGGTGCAAGCGCCGCTCGCTATTGGCGGGAGTAGAAGTAGGCAAATGCGATGGCGAATGCAGCCATCACGATTGCATCCACCCAGCCGAACGCTGGCAGATTGGCGAACAGTACTCCCCAAAGGAAGACAATCGTGGCCAGGATCGTCCAGAAGATTTCCATCTGCACGACGATCTTGACATGTTCCCAATCGGTTTCCCGGTATGCAAGCCAGGAGCTTACAGCAAAGCCCAGAATCGCAGCACCAACCAATCGGAGAGGCGCGTCGTCGGTTGTGGGCCAGTTGATCAGATCATTGACTTGCGACGGGATCAGCAAATAGGCGAGTCCGACAATGGTTCCTACGACGGCATGAATGAGGAATACGGTCTTCAATCCGGACGAAAGCTTCTTCTCCATGACACTACCCTCCTGCTGGAGTTGTTTACCGGAACGGCAGAAACGCCGTCACGCACTGTTCGGTGTGGCAGTGTTTGGGCAGAAGTGAAGTTTGCTGATGCGTGACCCTACAGTGTTGGCCCGCCATCTAACCCGGCAGCAGTCAGCGCCTGCTGGACTTTGTCTGAGCCGGGATCAATATCTCTTAGAATCCCATAAGGCAAATTCTGTTCGACAACATATGCTGGCAGTTCCGGCACAACCTGCTGAACGACATGCGGATTCAACTGATCAAGACGCAGCCCCGCTGCTTCCAGCGCGGAGCGGAGCGGCTGGACATCCTGACCGTGCAGCGCCGCGGCAAAGAGAATGCCAGGCCCGACCATGTCGCTGTGCGGTGTTCGCGGCGGCATATAGTTTTCGATGGCATAAGCGAAATGATGCTCGCTTCCTTCTTCTGGTCGGGAGTGGCCGAGCTGGTTGCAAAGCTGGACTTCCAGCCCCAGGAAATCCAGGAGCAGCTTGAGCGACTCCACATTCCCTTGCCCGACGCCCTCGGCGATGCGGAAGGCCTGTTGGGCGATGGCGGCTGCAATGCCTGCCGCCCAGGGGACAAAACGCTGCTCCGGCGAATTCTTGCCGCGCTCGGCGGCATAGCGCCAGTCAAGCAGGCCGGTGACAATGCTGAGCACGTCCACCACGCCGCCGCCGCGCAGATGCGGCGGTGCAGATCGAATGACATCCCAGTCAATGATGCACTCCCGGGCGACGCCGGTTTCAATATCAGTGACTCCCCGATTCTCCCGCACACGGGATACCCAGGTGAACATCACATCTCCCGGGATGGCAGTCGGAATCAGGACAACCGGTTTGTTGTTGCGCCAGGCCACATACTTGGCAGCATCCATTGCACGCCCGCCGCCCACGCCATAGACGACTTCAACTTCCTGGGGAAGCCCTTCTGCCAGGCTCTCCAGGTAGCTGTGCCTGACATGGGGCGGCTCTGCCTGGATAACGATCGGTAGATTCAGCAGCGAGCCGACGGATGCCCAGACGCCTTTGCTGGTCAGGAGCGCGGTCGGACGGGATTCCCTGACAGTTGTCAGTTCCCGGAAGGTAACGCGAGGAAGAGGCCATACCGTGTTCATCATGCGGGTTCCACTCCAGTGCGCGTGATTCGGGGCGCAAAGTCAGGATCATGAGCGTACTGGCCGTCTTGGCAGCCGCTACCAGTGTAATGCTGAACGTAATTCCAGGCCAGTTTCAATTTTCCCCTGACTCTCTGTGTACTCTATTATACCCATTTTTTAACTAATGACCGGGTCGGTATGTGGCATACCCGAACATGTCTTGGCGGCGGCTGAGCGCCATTGCGGCGGGGGCACGAGCGTGGTATATTTATACCATAAGTTCAATTGATCCAATTAATCACAGGAAATGTGCGATGCCCGATGCCCTCTCCTCCGATCTGTTGGCCTACATTGTTGACCAGCAGTTCAAGCCGGGCGACCAGCTCCCCACATTGACCGAACTCAGCGAGCAGTTAGGCATCAGTGTAAACAAGCTGCGCGAACAGCTTGAAGTTGCGCGTACGCTTGGGTTGGTGGATGTGCGCCCGCGTGCCGGAATCCGTGTGAAGCCCTACAGCTTTTTCCCTGCCGTGCGGTTGAGTCTGCTTTATGCGCTGGCCATGGATCGCAGTAACTTCCAGGCATTTGGTGCGCTGCGCACCAGCATTGAAGTCGGGTTCTGGCAGGAGGCGGTCTCCCGTCTGACGCCGGAAGATCACCAGCGGCTCAAGGCCCTCGTCGCGCAGGCCTGGATCAAGTTGAACGACACCCCGGTGCGCATTCCTCACAAGGAGCACCGGGAATTTCATCTGACGATCTTTTCACGCCTGGATAATCTCTTTGCTACTGCCCTGTTGGAGGCATTCTGGGAGGCCTATGAAGCGATAGAATATCACGTCTATACCGACTATCAGTATCTGCGTGAAGTGTGGTCCTACCATGAGCGCATCGCCGAGGCCATCTGTGCCGGTGATGCTGAAGGCGGCCTTGCTGCTTTCATTGAACATACACGCTTGCTCCGCCATCGTGATATCCCCGGCCCGGAGCACCCCGCCGGTGTTGAGCAGGTTTCTCTTGTGTCAGCAGACGGCAAACGGACGACTGTTAAACCTCGTCGGGGCAGCCATACCAACAGCGGAACAAAGTAAAGTAAGGAGACTCACATGAGTGTAGTGGAAACGCAGTCCGCCCCCAGGCAAACGGGGACCGGCGCTGTCGTCAACGACTTTTCAATTACAGCGGCGACGGTCAATGGCTCTGGCAGCCAGACAGCCAACAATGTGATCGTACGCGCCCTGTTCAAGATGGGAATCCCCGTCAGCGGCAAGAACATCTTCCCCTCAAACATCAAGGGGCTGCCGACCTGGTTCCAGATTCGCGTGAGTAAGGACGGCTACATCGCCCGACAGGATAAGGTTTCCATCCTGATTGCCATGAATTTCAGCACAGCGGCTGAAGACGTGAGCAAGGTTGAGCCGGGCGGTGTGGTGATTCATCCCGACGACTGGCGGGTGACGTTCAGCCGCGATGACCTGATCTACTATCCCATCCCTGTCAAGCAAATTGTGAAAGATTCCGGTGCACCGAACAGGCTGCGGGACTATGTGGCAAACATGGTCTATGTTGGCGCGTTTGCGCAGCTTTTTGGCATTCCGCTGGAATACATCAAAGAAGCGATCAGCCATTTTCTGGGTGGCAAGGAAAAAGCCGTCCAGTTGAACCTCAGTGTTGTTGAACTGGCCGAGGCGTATGTCCGTGACAACCTGACCAAGCAGGACCCGTTCTTCGTGGAGCCGATGGACAAGACCGACGGCATGATCATGATTGACGGCAATGCGGCGGCGGCGCTGGGCGCGGTCTTCGGCGGCGTCAGTGTAATTGCCTGGTATCCGATCACGCCTTCCACCAGCCTGATTGATTCTGCCCGGATGTTCCTCGACCGCCTCCGCCGTGACCCGGAGACTGGCAATGCAACGTATGCCATTGTCCAGGCGGAAGATGAGCTGGCCGCCATTGGCATGGTGCTGGGCGCTGGCTGGGCGGGGGCACGTTCGATGACCGCC
>JALSTC010000201.1 GCA_026983935.1 Ardenticatenia bacterium | reverse complement strand
ACCGTTGCCGGGGGCGGCGCGGCGGCCCACCAGTTCAGCGTCAGGACGGGCGGAGTATCGTCAGCCGCATATTCGGCAGCAAGCCGCAGGCCGTCGCCGTCATAAGTGGCGGCAGGCGCAGTAATGTCTTCATGCAGCCGGTCGCCAACGCGGCTCAGGTGGAAGCCATCGCCGCTGAAAGTCACGTTGAACACGCTCTCCGATTCAGCAAGCGCCGCATCCAGCCCGTCCCAATCCACCCAGGGGCCGCGCACTGAAAACACCTCGCCCGTCTCGACCAGCGTATTGGCAAAAGCCACCGTCTCGACCGGGTAATCGCGGCCCGTATTGACCCACACCAGGTCTTGCAGCGTGATGAAATCCAGCAGGTAGGTAGCACCCTCCGCACCAAGCAGGAACATCCCCCGGCGCGGCGCGATGAAGGCCGGCGCGTTGACCAGCAGGGTCGGCGTCTCCGGCTGCGTCCTGACCGCCTGGATGAAGCCGCCGTAAAACGTCCCCAGCCGCCCATAATCGGTCACGCGCCGAATCCCGAACCACAGCCCTACCAGCAGAAACGCGGCTATAATCGCGCCGCCTGCAATACGGCCAATCCGGCTGTCCACCAGCGCCGCCAGCCAGGCCGCCCAGAACAGCGCCACACCCACACTGCTCAGGTAGAGCAGGCGCGGCCCGCCCAGCAAATACGGCGCAGGCAGCAGCAGAACACTCGGCCCGGCGGCGATCCCGATCCACAGCAGCGCCAGCAGTGCGATTCGCAGGGCAGCGCGGCGCTGTGTCCACCACAGCACCCCCAATGCGCCGCCAATACCCACGACCGCCAGAAGCAGAGTCACCGGCACGACGGCGGGTTCATCCGTGAAAAGCGGGCGCAGCAGCGCACTCAGCGGGTAGACTGCACCCTGGGCAAAATAGGCGATCTTGGCGTCCAGCGCGGCCCACAGAATCCCCCCGGCATCATTGGCCTTCGGCACCAGCAGCCAGGCGGCAAAATACAGCGCAGCCATGCCCGCCATCGGCCCAGGCAGCAGGGCAGCATGACGCCAGCGACTGCGCAGCGCGACCACCCGCCCCGATCCGGCGATCAGCACCAGTCCCACCAGCAGCGGCAGCAGCACACCGTTCTCATGGCTGAAGACGCCCACAAACGCCGCAAGCCACGCGCCCGCCAGCGCCCACCTCTCTCCGCGCTCAAGATAACGCAGGGCCAACAGTGCAGCGCTGACCGTCCCGGCGACCAGTGTCAGGTGAAAGATACTGCCGACCAGCGCAACGGCCTGGTAGCTGAAGGGAAAAGCCAGCATCAGCCCGGCAGCGACCGGCCCGACAGCCGGGCGACCCGTCAGGCGGCGGGCCAGCAGTCCGACCAGCGCCGCGTTGAGGATATGCAGCGCGACGACCAGCGCGTGCAGCGTGGGTGCGTCGTAGCCGCCCTGAAGATGCCACAGCAGCTTGAACAGTGTGAATGGCAGGGGGCGGTAAAACGGAAAACCGCCCGCCGTGATCCAGACATCCAGCCCACCGGTAGGCGTCAGCCAGCGGAAGTTGCTGGCGTCGTCCAGAAAGAGGGGGAGCGCCACCGTTGAGCCGTAAACCAGCAGCCCCAGACCGGCAGCCACAGCAAAAATGAGCAGCGTCCAGGTTTTTTGCTTCATGCCGCCTAGCGTAACATCCCCCTGCCGGGGCGGCAATAGCGCGGTATAATGTAATTGTCTGGACGGGTTCACAATACCAATTTACGGAGATTTTCTTATGAATCTGGGACCGACTGAACTGATCATCATTCTGGTGATCGTGGTGATTCTCTTCGGCGTGGGGCGGCTGGGACGCATCGGCGGCGAGCTGGGCACGGCCATCCGTGAATTCCGCCGGGGCCTGCAGGGCGACGAATCGGACGACGCGGACAGCTCGAATGACGAGAACGCCTGATCTTTTGTCTCTTTTCACTGACGCCAATGATCCCCGAACAAGGCTGATCGGGGAGTGCGCCAACAGCGGGAAGTAAACAAAAACCCGGCGTTTAGTGCCGGGTTTTTTCCAGCGGCATGCCACTGCCGCAATCGCCTTATTCCAGGAATCACTACAGCGTATCGGGCGTATCGCCCCCATCCTTGTGCCAGTGAGCAAAGCGGGCCAGCGTGTACTGCACCAGCGCAAAAACGATTGCGGCCAGCAGCAGTGCGCCCAGGTAGCTGAGCAGCGTCAGATCGAACATGTCCACCCGCCTCATCGTTAGAACTGCAAATCATTTGCATCTACTTCAATTATAGGGTACAAGGATTCCATAAATCAAGCGCCGCCGTTAAGACTGGCCTTAACAATGGTTAACTTTCGTGGACAGGCAAACCCCTCACACGTCAGCCCGGTCATGCAGGAGTACCTGGCCGAAGCCTACCGTGTGGCAAGTTACCAGACCGACAGCGATTGGGTCTCCACAACCGATCTGGCCGATCGCATGGGTGTTTCCCCTCCGGCGGTGGCACGCATGGTCGGGCGGCTCAAGAAGCGCGGACTGATCGAACATGAACCCTATCAGGGTATGCGGCTGACGCCCGCCGGTCGGCGTGAGGCGCTTCACTACCTGCGCCAGCACCGTCTGACGGAGATGTTCCTGGTGCGGGTGATGGGCTTCGGCTGGCATGAGGTGCACGGCGAAGCAGAAGCGCTCGGGCCGGCGGTCAGTGAACGGGTGGCCGACCGCATGAATGAACTGGCAGGCCGACCGCAGCGCTGCCCTCACGGCGAGCCGATTCCCACCGCCGACGGCAGAATGCCGCGTGTGGTGGACAAGGTGCTGACGGCCATCACGCCCCCGGCTTCCCTGGTGATCAGTCGGGTTAACACCGACGACCCGGAGAAATTAATCTACCTGGCCGAACTGGGACTGACGCCAGGGCAGCCGTTTGAATTCGTCAGCCGTGCGCCTTTTGAAGGGCCGCTGCGCCTGCGCATTGAAGACCATGAGCAGGTTATCGGCGTGGAGCTGGCGGGCGTGCTGCGCGTCTGCGCGCCCCAGGACTTCCTGCTGACCGAGTTTGAAGACGACAGCAACGACGCGGATGAATCCCCGGAAGGCTCCGGACTCCCCACACGCAAACGCCGCCGTCGGCGCGGCAAACAGCCGCCGGTAACCTCAATCTGACCGGCCTCCCCCTGATGCTGACGCGGCCTCTCCCGGCCCCAAACCCGGCACTCAACATCCAACACCCATCTACAGTACAATGCGTTGCCGCTCTGGCACCTGATGTGGCATGATTCTGTCCGGAAGTGCGAGAGATGTCATACACCCTGCCCGGTTCTTGTGTTACACTTCTCGCAGACCACGAGGAGAGCAAACCTATCATGGCCGATCTGTCCTGTGATGTTCTGGTTATCGGCGGCGGCGCGACCGGCGTCTGTGCGGCGTATGATCTGGCGCGGCGCGGCCTGGATGTGATTCTGACCGACATGAATGACCTTACGACCGGCACCTCCGGGCGGTTTCATGGTCTGCTTCACTCCGGGGGGCGCTATGCCGTGCGCGACCCCGAATCGGCTGCCGAATGCATCGCCGAAAATCGCATCCTGCGGCGCATCGCCCCGCACATCATCGAAGATACGGGCGGCCTGTTCGTCGCCACGCCGAACGACCCGCCGGAATACGTCCCGCAGTGGGTGGAGGCCTGCCACACCATCGGCATTGACATCGAGGAAATCACGGTCACTGAAGCCCGGCGGCAGGAACCCGCCCTGCGGCCCGATCTGGTGCGGGCCTTCCGCGTGCCGGATGGCGCGGTGGATGGCTTTGACCTGGGGCATGCCTTCAGCCGTGCGGCGGAGAACTACGGGGCGCGGACGCTGATTTACCATAAGGTGACGGCACTGACCCGCACCAATGACGGTATGCGGGCCACGCTCCACCACCGGCGAGACGATGTAGACCGGACTGTGGAGGCACGCTGGGTGCTCAACGCAGCAGGCC
>JALSTC010000200.1 GCA_026983935.1 Ardenticatenia bacterium | reverse complement strand
GAGCTTTTTTGTCTGTTTGGATGCCTGTAACGCCAGTTGTGAGAGGAGCAGCAATGGCTACGGGAACCATCGTGATCAACGAAGCGCGTTGTAAAGGGTGCACGTTGTGTACCACAGTGTGCCCGAAAGGCATCATTGAAATGGCCGAGGGGCGCGTGAATCAAAAAGGGTATATCCCGGCGGTGCTGGTTGATCCGGAGAACCAGTGCACCGGCTGTGCAATCTGTGCCGTGATCTGTCCTGATGTCTGTATTACGGTCTATCGAGACATACCGGCAGCAAAGCTGCAGCCGGCGACGGCATGAGGAAGGGATGTATGTCTGCAGAATTGATGAAAGGGAATGTCGCGATTGCGGAAGCCGCCGTCCGGGCAGGGCTGGAGGCTTATTTTGGCTATCCGATTACTCCCCAGACGGAGCTGCTGGAACATCTTTCGAAGCGGATGGTTGAGCTGGAACGTGTGTTTGTGCAGGCCGAGAGCGAGGTTGCCGCGATCAATATGGTTTATGGCGCTGCCTGCGCTGGTGCACGTGTGATGACCTCTTCTTCTGGCCCTGGTATCAGCCTGATGCAAGAGGGGTTGTCCTATATTGCGGCTTCTGAGGTGCCGTGTGTGGTTGTGGATATGATGCGCGGTGGCCCTGGACTGGGCAACATCCAGCCTTCACAGGGAGACTATTTCCAGGTCACGCGCTCGGCGGGCCATGGAGATTATCATCCCATTGTTCTGGCTCCGGCTTCGGTGCAGGAAGCCATTGATCTGACCTTTGAGGCCTTTGATCTGGCGGATAAATACCGCCACCTTGTCTTTGTGGTTGGTGACGGGCTGATCGGCCAGATGATGGAGCCTGCGGTGATGCCGGAAATGCGCCCGATTCGTCCACGTCCGGACTGGGCTGTCAGTGGCAAGGATGGGCGCGAAAAGCACATCATCACGTCCATCAACCTGGGCGCAGAGCGCAATGAAGCGGCGAACCTGCGCATTCAGGATCGTATCAGGGTCATTCGCGAAAATGAGCAGCGTTCCCTGGAGTGGAACATAGAAGATGCGCGAATCCTGGTCGTTGGTTTTGGCACTGCCGGGCGCGTGGCGCTGAGCAGTGTGAAAATGGCGCGTGAGGCTGGGCTTCCCGTGGGGCTTTTCAGGCCGATCACATTGTGGCCCTTCCCGGAGAAGCGGCTGGCCGAAATCGTGGATGGTGGTATCCAGGCAATTCTCGTTGTGGAAATGAATGCCGGGCAGATGATAGATGATGTGCGTCTTGTGGTGGGCCACGATGTGCCCGTGTCCCATTATGGGCGTCTGGGCGGTGCTGTGCCGTTGCCGGATGATGTGTTGCATGAGATTGAAAAAATCGCGGCCAATATTGGATTGACCGCGACTGCGATGGCCGGTTGAGGGAGGTTGTTGTGGTTACCAGAGAACAAGAACTGGTTCGGACAGTGGTCTATAAGCATCCGGAGGCGCTGGAGGATGTGCAGACACACTACTGCCCGGGCTGTACGCATGGTATAGCGCATCGGCTTATTGCCGAAGTAGTGGATGAGCTTGGTATTCAGGATCGGACGATCTCTGTTTCGCCGGTGGGATGTGCCGTGTTTGCATATGAATACTTCGATCTCGATGGTGTCGAGGCGGCGCATGGCCGTGCCCCGGCTATGGCCACCGGCCTCAAGCGTGTCTGGCCGGATCGCGTTGTATTCACCTATCAGGGCGACGGTGACCTCGCAGCGATCGGGACCGCAGAAATCATGCATGCCGCTGCGCGAGGAGAGAACATCACTGTCATCTTTATCAACAATGCTATCTACGGGATGACTGGAGGGCAGATGGCTCCAACGTCACTGCCTGGCCAGCGTACCAAGTCCTCGCCAATGGGTCGTGACGTGAAAATCGCTGGCTATCCACTCCGCATGTCCGAGCTGCTCGCAGATATGGATGGTGCGGCCTACGTCGTGCGCCGTTCGCTTCACAGTGTAAGAGAGATCCGGAAAGCGAAGAAGGCCATCCGCACAGCGTTCATGACCCAGATATCAGGGCTGGGATTCTCCATGGTGGAACTGCTTTCTTCGTGCCCGACGAACTGGGGTTTTTCTCCGCCGGATGCATTGAAGTGGGTGGAGGAGAATATGGTGCCGTACTATCCACTGGGTGACTACAAAGTAATCGAAGCCGTCAAGGCCCTGGAGTGAGTGGGAGCGACCGATGCAGGAGGAAGTAATCTTTGCAGGGTTTGGTGGGCAGGGTGTTTTGTTTGCCGGGCAGCTTCTGGCATATGCGGCCATGCATGAAGGCAAGCACGTGACCTGGATTCCTTCTTACGGCCCGGAGATGCGGGGCGGGACGGCGAACTGCACGGTGGTGGTCAGTGATGACCCGATCGGTTCTCCTATTGTTCAGCACCCCGGCGTGGCCGTGGTTTTTAACAACCCCTCCATGCTCAAATATGAGGGCCTGGTGAAACCTGGTGGGCTGCTGGTCGTCAATTCGTCACTTGTCACAGCCACCACTGATCGGGATGACATCACGGTGCTGAACATTCCCGCGACCGACACCGCCAACGAATTGGGCGAGTCTCGTCTGACCAATATGATTCTATCCGGTGCGATGCTGGCTGTGCGTCCCATGGTGTCTATAGATACGCTGATCGAGACCATCACAGCAAAGCTGCCGCAGCGTAAGAGGCATCTCCTGGAAATCAACGTCAAGGCTATCAAGAAAGGTGTGGAGCTTGCGCAGCAGCAACTGACGCCAGCCTGATCCCGCTGCGAAACATCAACGACGGGAAAAGTGGCATTCCGGGAAGTAAGCCGGGATGCCGCTTTTTTGCTGTCAGTGGTTCGGCGGTGCTACAATTCCCGCCTGTGAGCCCGACAAGTTGAGATGGGGAGAGGAGTCTGTAAATGAACCGAGAAGAGGCATGGGCGTTGGTCACCAGCCACACACAGTCTGAATCTCTGCGCCACCATATGCTGGCGGTTGAAGCGGCTATGCGGGCTTATGCCCGCAAATTCGGCGAAGATGAGGAATTGTGGGGTGTGGTGGGGTTGGTCCATGATTTCGATTACGAAGAGCACCCTGATATGGAGGCAGACGACGGGCATCCCAAATGGGGTGTGGCTTATTTGCGCGGGCAAAATGTGGACGAGCGCATTGTCCGGGCAATTGAGGCACACGCGGCAGAGCGTACCGGTGTTCAGCCGGAATCTCTTTTGGAGCGGGCACTGGTTGCTGTGGACGAACTGACCGGCTTTTTGACGGCAGTGGCACTGGTGCGTCCAAGCAAAGATATACGGGACATCACCAAGATCAAGTCGGTCAAAAAGAAGTGGAGAGACCGGAGCTTCGCGGCTGCAGTTCATCGCGAAGAGATCGCGGAAGCGGCGGAGGCCCTGGGCGTCGATCTGTGGGAGGAACATGTGCCGCTGGTGTTGCAGGCCATGCAGGATATTGCAGCGGACCTGGGCCTTGACGGCGGTGGTTAGCCGCCAGGTATGTTGGTGATGGATGCAATGCTTGAACAGGGATGGTGAAGCGGCCATCCCTGTTTTTGCCCCCGGGGACGATTTACTCGAAGGTGAAGATTCCGATACCCAGCGGGCTGCCGATGGGAATCTGGCCTGGTGTGCGCAGCTCCCACGTACCGGCGCGGAAACCGCCGCGCTGCGGTGTACGCCCTTCAAACGAAAGTGTCACCTGTTCGCCAACAGGCACAACATTCCGGATGAAAATACGCGGTCCGGCGTTGAACGCCTCTCCCTCAAGAAAAGTTAAAGATGTGTTTCTTTCCCAGGGGCAGGTGCTTGTGTTCAAGAAAGTAATTTCAATGGTGAAATCGGTATTGGTTGGGATATACACGCGCTCCAGGCCGCCCGCATATGCCGGATAGTAAGCGTACTGTGGATCATCGGGGTCAGGCGGGATAATGGCGTAATCATACTGGCAGGCCGTAATCGTTGCGG
>JALSTC010000199.1 GCA_026983935.1 Ardenticatenia bacterium | reverse complement strand
CCGGCAGCCGCACTGACAGGCCGGGCCAGCAGCACCCACTGCGAATCGGACGCCAGGGCGTTGTAAATCTCAAGCTCATCCGCATTGAGCGCGACGGCAAGCTGGCGGGCGACTTCTGCCGGGTCGATGATCAGGGGGGGGCTGGCCCCGACTTCATATTCCAGCGTATTGACGGCCAGCAGTTCACCGTCACGGTCGTAAATCTGGCCGCGTGTGGGCTGATATTCACGCAGGCGCGTATAGGCCCGCCCGGCCAGCCCCTGCAGATACGACACTTCTTCCGGATCAAGCTGAAACTGGATCACCACCAACCGCGCCAGCAGCGCCACGCTGATAAGCGCCATCAACACCGCCACCATCCACAGGCGGCGGCTGAACATCTGCTCGTTAACCATGGCAACTACGGCTCCACATCATCCAATTGCCCGGAACCCGCCCATTCTTCAAACTGCATCACCAGCGCCTCCCACTGCTGCTGCAGCCAGCCGGAAAATGTCTCATCGTAATCCGGCAGCGGCGCGACCTCCTCCTGCTGCAGCGGCGCGACACTCTCCGGCAGCTCCGGCATGTAGCCTTCCACAACCAGATACTCCATTTGATCCCGGTCGGCAAAGACAAAGCCAAGCTGCTGCGCCCGCGTGATCAGGCGCGGGATGCTGCGCATCTGGGCGATCTCGGCGCGAATCTGCTCGTTTTCCCGCACCAGTCGGTCCCGGTAGGCCGCCATATCTTCCATTTCGCGCCCGGTCGTGGCCGTTGTGGTGGCCTGCGCCAGATACAGCGCGCCGATGATGATCGCCACGATCAGCGCCAGCGCGATCATGGTCGCCAACTGCGACTGCCGCTGCCAGGGCGCGCGCCGCAGCGTGTGCTGTATCCAGGTCTGGTCTTTCTGTGCCATCACTACCCGTCCGATGCCATTTCGTCAGCTTGCAATTTTTCCACCACGCGCAGTTTTGCGCTGCGGCTGCGCGGATTGGCCGCGACCTCTGCCGCCGTCGCGGTAACCGGCCTGCGTGTGACCAGCCGAACCGCCGCCCGGTGGCTGCAGGTGCAGACCGGCTGCCCCGGCGGGCAGATGCAGTCCATGCTTTCCCGCCGGAAGAAGCGCTTGACGATGCGATCCTCCAGACTGTGGAAGCTGATCACGGCCAGCCGCCCGCCCGGCCTGAGCAGTTCCACGGCCTGCGGCAGCGCACGTTCCAGCATACCCAATTCATCGTTCACCGCAATACGCAGCGCCTGAAAGGTGCGCGTGGCCGGGTGAATCTTCTCCCGGCGCGGGAAAGTCAGCGCTGCGGCAATGGCCGCTGCCAGTTCGCCGGTGCGGTAAAAAGGCCGCTCCTGCACAATCTGCCGGGCGATGCGCCGTGCATGACGATCTTCGCCGTAGCGCCGGATCAGATCGGCCAGTTCGTCCTCGTCCAGCGTGTTGACCAGATCAGCCGCCGTCGGGCCGGCGTCGGTCGGATCCATGCGCATATCCAACGGCCCGTCATGGACGAAGGAAAAGCCCCGCACGGCGCGATCCAGATGCATCGAGGAAACGCCCAGGTCCATCAGAATCGCATCGGCTGTTGTGATGCCCGCCGCAGCCGCCAGCGCGGCCATGCGGTCAGAGCACCCCTGCACCAGCATCACGCGATCCCCGAACCCGGCCAGCCGCTCCCGTGCAATGGCCAGCGCGTCCGGGTCGCGATCAATGCCCAGCAGGCGGCCTTCCGGCCCGGCAGCTTCCAGCAGCGCCGCCGCGTGCCCGCCCGCGCCGACCGTCGCATCCACGATCACCGCGCCGGGCGCAATCGCCAGCAGCGCCAGCACTTCATCCAGCAAAACCGGGATGTGCGGCTGTACATCGCCTGCACGCATTGGCAATCTTTCTTCCATCGTCTCCTATAATACCACCGCGCCCCCGGAAACAGTACCTTGATCTGATGGATACGAACATTTGAGCCGTGCAGTGCCCCACGCTAAAATATACAGCATATCCTGAGCACCCGGTCGGCACAACCATGAAGATCAGCGATCACGTCCAGCACATCCTCGATCACCTGCCCGCCCGCCCCGGCGTCTACCTGATGAAAGACGCCGGCGGCGCGATCATTTATGTCGGCAAATCCAAGAACCTGCATAACCGTGTGCGCAGCTACTTTCAGCGCAGCGTCACCGACCAGAAAACGCGCCGCCTGCGCGATCAGGTTGCCGATATCGAGTTCATCGTCACCGGCACCGACCCCGACGACGAAGAAGGCGAGCTGGAAGCGCTGCGGCTGGAAAACACGCTGATCAAGCGCCATAAGCCGCACTACAACATCGCGCTCAAAGATGACAAGCAGTACCCCTATATCAAAGTGACCTGGGCGGAAGACTTCCCGACCGTTATGTTCACGCGGCGCATGGTGCAGGACGGCTCCCGCTACTTCGGCCCGTACACCGCCTGGAGCGTCCGCAACACACTGGATGTGCTGCGCCGCATCTTTCCTTACCTCACCTGTGACCGTGTGATCACGGGCAAAGACGAACGTGCCTGCCTGTACTATGACATCAAGCTTTGCAGCGGGCCGTGCATCGGCGCGGTGGGCAGGGAGGAATACCGCGCCGGGATCGCGCAGTTGATGCGCTTTCTGGAGGGCCACACCGACGACGTGATCGCCGAGCTGGAAGCGCGGATGCATGATGCCGCCGAGCGGCTGGACTTCGAACGCGCCGCCCGCTACCGCGACCGCCTCAAAGCGATCCACCGTCTGATCGAGAGCCGCAAGGTGATTCAGGTCTCCGGAGGGCCGGATCAGGACGTGATCGGCTTCGCGCAGTCCAACGGCGACGCCCTGGTACAGGTGTTCTTCATTCGCCAGGGACGGCTGATCGGGCGGGAGAGCTTCCCGATGGAAAACGTGCTGGAAGAAGATGAACCCGCCGTGATCGGCAGCTTTGTCCAGCAGTTTTATGATCGGGCGGCCTTCATCCCGGCGGAAATTTTCCTGCCCGTCGAGCTGGAAAATGCGCATATCATCGAGCGCTGGCTGAAGGACAAGCGGCGCGGCAGAAAAGTCCGGCTGCACGTGCCGAAGCGCGGACGTAAACGCGAACTCGTCCGGATGGCCGCCGACAACGCCGCCGAAATGCTGGGCGTGCTGCAGGCCCAGTGGCAGGCCGATACCCACCGCCAGGAAACTGCCCTGCGCGAACTGCAGGCGGCGCTGCACCTGCCCGACGCGCCCAACCGCATCGAATGCTACGACATCAGCACGACACAGGGCACGTCCATCGTCGCCAGCCGCGTTGTCTTCGTGAAGGGTGTGCCGCGCAAATCGGAGTACCGCCGCTTCAACATTCGCTCGGTGGAGCACCGGGGGTCGGATGACTACCAGTCCATGCGGGAGGCGCTGCAGCGCCGCTTTCGCCGCTACGTGGAGGCCCGCGACAACCCACAGCCCGCCCGCCCCGGCCAGAAGGACAAAGAGGAAACCTGGCAGATGCTGCCCGACCTGCTGATCGTGGACGGCGGCAAGGGGCAGTTGAACGTGGCGGTGGACGTGCTGCGTGAATTCGATCTGCTGGATCAGGTGCCCGTGGTGGGGTTGGCCAAGCGGCTGGAAGAGATTTTCGTCCCCGGACGGCGGGAGAGCATCCTGCTGCCGCGCCGCTCGCAGGGTCTCTTTTTGATGCAGCGCATCCGCGATGAGGCGCACCGCTTCGCCATCACCGGGCACCGCCGCCGCCGGGTGAAGGCAGGCCTGGCCTCACAACTGGAGGCAATCCCCGGCATCGGCCCCACGCGGCGCAAACTGCTGCTGGAAGCCTTCGACAAGTCCATCGATCGCATCCGCCGCGCCAGCGTGGAAGAGATCGCCGCCGTGCCCGGCATCGGCCCGGAACTGGCGCAGACGATCAAGGAGGCGCTGTAGCGCCCCGGAATCAATTCCGGGGCCGAGCAGGAGAAGTCCAGATGAATCT
Source organism: Ardenticatenia bacterium (assembly GCA_026983935.1). Taxonomy (GTDB): domain Bacteria; phylum Chloroflexota; class Anaerolineae; order Aggregatilineales; family Ch27; genus JALSTC01. The sequence continues at coordinate 8 of JALSTC010000199.1, read as the reverse complement.
GGACGGGT
>JALSTC010000198.1 GCA_026983935.1 Ardenticatenia bacterium | reverse complement strand
TACATGGCCAACTGGCTCCAGACGATGAAACGCAGCAATCGGATCGCTGACAGACGCATCGCCACGCCAGTCGATGATTTCTATTTCCTGGCTTGCCCGAGGGGCAGTGTCAGGGGCAGGGGATGGTAGCCTGATAGCCGCCACGGTCAGCGATAATTCTCGCTGGCCTCGATATGTGTTCCAGCCCGGTGTGAATGCCAGATCGAACTGCCCTGATGGCAGGGCATGTTCTGCCCCATTCCACCAGAGCGCTGTTCGGTTGACGCCGGAACTGTCGCTGACCACTATTTGCCTGTGGCGTTTTTCGCGGCCCAAAAGGCGAGAGGACTCAATGGTTACGTCAGTTGCCGCCAGTACAACAGGCGGATTTCCTGCACCAAATGGAGCCAGTTGCATGAGGGCATCTACCAGATTCGGGGTAACTTCGCTCAAGGTGATCTGTGCGGTTATTTCCAGGGCTGGCTCAGCAGTTGCCCGTTCTTGAGCCTGCAGTGTTCGGGACAGACGGCGGCGGAAGGCAGGAATGTTGTCGATGGGCAGGGACAGGCCTGCCGCGCCGGGATGCCCACCATGCGTATGCAGCAGTTCTGCCTGGGCAGCAATTGCCTGACCAATGTCGTACCCCGGCACAGAACGTGCTGAGCCACGCGCTGCTGCCTCCTCCTCAGCTTCGGTCAGGAGGACACAGGGGCGGCCATATCGCTCGGCAAGCTGACCCGCGACAATGCCAAGGAGCCCCGGATGCCAGCCTTCGTGATAGAGGACGAGCGCTGTAAAAGAAAGTAAATCCGGCTGCCTGGCGATCACTTCTTGGGCTGCAGCAAGCATCTGTCGTTGAATAATCTGCCGCTTTTTATTCAGCCCATCCAGGTTGGCAGCGATGACTCGTGCCTGAACAGGGTCTGTGGTGAGTAGAAGGTCGACGGCCTGAGCGGCATCTCCGAGCCGCCCGGCAGCATTCAGACGCGGCCCCAATTGGAAGCCAATCGTTTCTTCCGAAAGAGCATCGGGAGATAAACCGGCGACTTCGATCAGGGCTTTGATGCCCGGACGTTGTGTGTGGCGTAGCCGTTCCAAGCCAAGCTGCAGCAGGTATCGGGTATCATGCGTTTGTTCTGCTACATCCGCAACGATTCCCAGCGCCACCAGATCGAGAAATACTTCTGTTTCTGCTGGCTCACGCCCCAGGTGGGCATACAATGCCTGGATAAGTTTGTAGGCGACACCAACCCCTGGCAAAGATCGCAGCGGATGTTCAGTGGGCAGTCGCTTGGGATTGATCAGTGCAGATGCCGGGGGTAGGGTAGGGGGGAGATCGTGATGATCGGTTACAATGACGGAAAGACCGCGTTCATTGGCATGCTCTATTGCTTCGTGTGCACTGATGCCGGTATCACAGGTCAGGAGCAGCGCAGGTTTTGTTTGTTGAATCAGAGCTTCGAGCTGTGAAACCTGAATACCATGTGATTCACGCAAACGGTGGGGGATATGGTACACAACATCAGTGTTTAGCTGGCGCAGTCCTTCCACCAACAGCGCGGTGGCTGTCTGGCCATCAACGTCAAAGTCGCCCCAGATCAGGATGCGCTGGGCAGCAGTGATATATTGGCCAAGAAGATTCACAGCCCGGGCCATGTCTGGCAGCGATTCAGGCGGGGCAGGCTTGTAATAAGCCGGGTTTAGAAATGCACGAGCGGCATGCGCATCTGTGACGCCTCTTTGTGCGAGCACCCGTGCTACAAGGGGATGACAGGCAATGTCCGCTTCTAATACCGCAGAAGTCTCGGATATTGCAGGGAGAAACTGCCAGTTTTTACCGATACTTCGTATAGTCACTCACACACCACACCAAACCTAATAACCAACCTCAAAAACATCATCCAAAGAAAAACGACCAACCCCCACATCCCCCTCATCAACCAAGGCCAACCCATCCCCCAAGCCCGCCTCAACACCCCTATCACAAAGGGACCGATAAACACAATAACGACACAGACGATCATCCTCCACACGCGGCCACGCCCCCGCACCCCGATCTACAGAGCACACCTCATCAACCAACGCCACAAGACGCTCGCGAGCCTGCTCGTGCTGCACAGCATCATAGTGAAACACATGAGGCTGCTCCGGATAATCAGCGAACCAATACACCATCATCACCCGCGCAGGATCCACAGTTCCCCCAAAAAAGACATCTCCCGCCTCAACAACAACAAACGGGTATACCAGAGTCTGCAAGCGCCCTGCCATCTGATCCCGTGCGGGACGATAACGCCCTGTCTTCCAATCCACAATAACCAGCCGCCGACCAGGCTCAACCGCCAGCAGATCAACCACAGCTACCAACCGCCGCCCCCCCACAGAAGTCGCCAACCGCACCTCCGGCAAGAGTACAGACTCCGGCAGACTCAACGGCGGTTCTTCTTGGAAGGCCTGCCACCAACGCAAAAGCTGTACATCACCCTTAATCGAAGATTCCAGCACCTCGGACGGAACCCCCAAATAGTAGCGCTCCATCAGCCGATGGAAGCGCCGACCCCGAATGCTGTGCTGCTCGCGCTCAAGCACCGGCTCCGCTTCGACAGCAGGCCAGGGCTGCTCCTCGATATACTTTAGCTGAAAACGCCGTGGACAATCCACATAATCCTGCAGACTGCCCTGACTGAATTCAAAACCCAAAGGCAATGGCATAAGTTTTCCACCTATCAGCCTGCACCACCCCTCTGCCGCAAGTACTCCCACAAGGCCACCAACGATAGGGCAGGGCGCTTGACATAAGCCCCCCCGCTTTGCCAAAAACGCCCCATGTTCCAACTGATCATCAAATGTCGCCGGGCGCGAGTAATTCCCACATATAGCAGCCGCAAACGCTCTGCGGCATACGCGATTCGTGCGCGATCACTGGCCCTACCTTCCCGATATTCATCTGTTCCCCTCCGCAGGATATCAAGCTGCTCCAGCGTTTCCGCTTCAAGGTTCAAATTGTCTCGCACGAACCATCGCTCGGAGAGATATTCGTCATCTTCTGCCACAGACGGAAAACTGTAATTATTCACCCCCATCAAATAAACACGATCCCACTCCAACCCTTTTGCCGCATGCATCGTGGCAACCGTCACCCGTCCCGGTTGGGGCACATAACCACGTTCAACGGTGTCAAAACCAATGAACCTCCGCTGATTCTCACTGATTCGGCGCAATTCTTCCACAAATTCAGGCAGCCGCCACTCAGGATTGTCACGGGAAACGCTTCGAAGCACAACGGCGATTTTGTATCCCAGTGCAATATCCGACGGATCGGCAAACAAGTCCTGTGTAACAGTCAGAACGAGCTGGTCAACAGGCAGCGCAGAAGCCTGCAACCAATATTTTACCTGAATGCGAAATGATTCGAGATCGGCCCGCAACTCCGGCTGGGCGCTCACAACATCCGCGCTATCCAGCCAATCCATTCCCTGCAATGGCCACAAAAACTGCTCAACATGCCGACAGGCTGATAGCACGCGCAGAACAACCGCCAACTGTCCATCATCTTCCACTTCAAGCCCACAAAACGATGACCGCCACCAGACCTCGCGATACAGGCTCACCAGCGCCTTTATATTGAGGGGGTTGCTCAGATAGTTCAATACCCAGCGCAGCTTACTTGCCGCCGTCCGAGTCTCCGTCGTACTGCGCAGCAGTTCTTCATAGGGAATCTCACGCTGGCGCAGTATCTCAACCAGTTTGTATCCCCGGCTGTTTTCCGGAACAAGAACAGCAACAGTATGCCGCTCTCTGTTCTTCTCCTCCCCCAGGAAACGCGCCAGATTCGAGGCCACCATTTCTAGCTCAAGTTCAGGCGAAACATTCTCCCCTGGCTGATAATGGATATACACCAGGGCGTCTCGCTCCGGAGGGTTGGGTTGAGGATCATCATGGCCAGCCGCCCGAATTTCCTGTTCGTGGAATGTATCCTTCCGCAGCG
>JALSTC010000197.1 GCA_026983935.1 Ardenticatenia bacterium | reverse complement strand
GATCATCACCTACTGGCGCGTGGATGGGCCGGTTCCGGCAGACGTTCATATTTTTGCTCACGTCCTCTCCGATCCTGCCGCTATCGTGGCCCAGACGCACGCCATCAACGTCCTGACGCCTTCCCTGCAGAACCGCGACATTTTCATTCAGGTGAACTATGTCGTCCTCCCGGAATCCGTCCCGCCGGGCAGCTATGACATTTCTATCGGCGCGTTTCAGGTGGACAGCGGCCTGCGCCTGCCCGTCTTCGATGGGGAGCGCGTGCGCGGCGACAGGCTCTTTCTTTATCAGATCACCGTCACAGGAGCAAACTGAACACGCTTATGTTTGAGATCGTTTTTCTGGGCACGTCTGCCTCTGCGCCTTCGATACACCGGGGACTGCCTGCCCAGATCGTGCTGGCCGGGGAATACCGCTTTTTGATCGACTGCGGCGAAGGCACGCAGCGCCAGATACTCAAAAGCGGCATCGGCTTCAAGCGCCTGAACCGTATTTTGCTGACGCATGGCCACCTTGACCATATTCTGGGGCTGGCCGGGCTGCTTTCCACGTTCATGCGATGGGAGAGCGTCGATCAACTGGAAATCTGGGGCGGCAGGCGGACGCTGGACCGCGTGCAGGATTTGATCTACGGCGTGGTGCTGCGCGGCGTCAAACCGCCGATGCCCCTGCACCTGATTGACCTGAAGCCGGGCGTGATTTTCGAGAGCAAGAAATTCAGCGTGCAGGCCTTCCGCGTCACCCATCGGGGGCCGGACAACTTCGGCTTCATCTTTGAGGAAAAGGCGCACCGCCCTTTTCTGGCGGAGCGTGCCGAGGCGCTGGGCATCCCACCGGGACCGGAGCGAGGCCGCCTGACACGGGGGGAAGCAATCACGCTGGCCGATGGCCGCGTCATTCATCCGGACGATGTGCTCGGCCCGGTGATCCCCGGCGTGAAGCTGGTGCACATCGGCGACATCAGCCGCACCGACAATCTGCCCGACACGATCCATGGGGCCGACGCGCTGGTCATGGAAGCAACCTACGTGGAAGAAGAAGTGGACTTTGCCGCTGACTTCGGCCACATGACAGCGGCGGGTGCGGCCCGCTACGCCAGCGAGGCCGGGGTCAAAACCCTGATTCTCACACACCTGTCACGGCGCAACCGCGAACGCGACGTGCTCAACGAAGCGCGGGCCACCTTCCCCAACACATACGTGGCCCGCGACTTTGACCGCTTTTCCGTGGTAAAAGGCAAACCAGTGATACGTCTGGAAGCACCATAGACCAGACGTGTCACCGGCTGCTGCCCCCGTGTAGCGTTCCCTCGCAGACAATAACGGCACGTGCGTCAGATCAGGCCGGTTCCCCGACCGATTCTTTCGCCGCTTCCCGATCTAGCTCCTCCTGGCGTTTCAGCAAATCGGCAAAGTTCGTGCTGCTCAGGCGCAGTGTCAGTTCTTTCTGTGCCTCACACCACACCTCACGCACGGCACAGACTGAAGAAATCGGGCAGCCGTCAGCATTCAGCACACAGCGATTAAGGGCGATTTCCCCATCAATGGCCTCAATCACTTCCAGTAGTGTGATATTTTCCGGACGACGTGCCAGCCGGACACCACCGCTGGCCCCGCGCATGGCATCCACAATGCCCTTCACCGAAAGCTGGGAAACAATCTTTGCCAGAAAGGGTAAAGGTATATTCTCCTCTTCCGCAATAACAGATGTGGCCAGCCGTTCGTTTTCGCCCAACCGGGCGATGCGTAGAACGGCTCGAACCGCATAATCAGCTTGACGGGTAATCTGCATAATCGTGGCCCCCAGACAGCTACTGCTGTTTCTGTGATCTATTTACGATTCACTTAATCGTAAAACAATGGTAGTTAATCGGATTCTTTTTATCAAGTGACGGTTGTCATCCCCGGCAGCGACAAGTTACTTAAACCCCGCCAATTCCTATCTGTTAAAGCCGAATTAGATGCCGTACCAGGGTATTATGTTCCTGCCCGGCAGTAATCGGGTATAATTTGCCACTGTGTTCGTGCTCAAGAGGTGCTGTTGATGACCATCCCCTTCTGCTATATGTGCGAAGACAATCTCCACGACAAACAGCGCTACGGTGACAGCGGACTGGCCGAAGGCATTTACTGCCCGATCTGCTTCCGCCCGACCTGCCGCTATCACCTGGGCACTGTACGCTGGCGCTGGAAGCGCAACGGTCGGCTTGATTCGGCCCGTATCTGCCTGCAGTGCAAGAATGCCTACCGTCATCGTGACTGGGACCCTGTACATCGTGATTGGATCAGTTGAACATGCGCACTTATTATGACCCGGCTCTGCGTCCAGAACTGGATGCCTACATCGAAACGCTGTTTGTGCCAGAAGATGCGGCGCTCCGCTTCGCCCGTGAAGAAGCCGAACGTGAAGGACTGCCCGCCATTCATATCCAGCCCGGCGATGGCCGGCTGCTGGAGCTGTTCGCCCGTGCCGCGCAGGCACGGCGCATCGTCGAGATCGGCACCCTGGCCGGATACAGCGGACTCTGGCTGGCCCGCGCCCTGCCCGCCACCGGCATGCTCTACACGCTGGAAGCCAATCCCCGGCATGCCGCCGTCGCCCGCCGCACGTTCGAATTCGGCGGAGTCGACGATCGGGTGCAGGTTATTGAAGGTGATGCGCTGACCAGCCTGCAGTCGCTGGCAGCAGATGCACCCTACGATATGGTGTTCATTGACGCGGACAAAGAAGGCTATCCGGCTTATCTGGACTGGGCAGTGGAGAATCTGCGGCCAGGCGGGGTGATCGCGGCGCATAATGCCCTGCGGCATGGCCAGATCATCACGCCCCGGAACGCAGCCGATGCTGCCATGCGCCAGTTTAACGAGGCCGTCGCCCGGCACGATCGGCTGAGCAGCCTGATCGTCAACATCGGGGATGGGATGCTGGTCGCCGTCTTGAAGGCGCAGCCGCCAGGCGCGGGCAAGCAATGAAAAGGCGGCCCCTGTACCAGGCCGCCTTCTTTTCTACGTTGGCTGCTGCTTCAACCGTACAGCTTAACCACTCACCGGTGCTATGCACCCGCGGCTTTCTGCCGCTCGGCCAGTTTTTCCCGCGCCTCGGACAGCGTGCTGGTCATAATCAGCCGCTGCCCCAACTGCTTATATATCCGGCTGAACGTTGAAACCAGGGCATTGATGAAGGAACTCCCCCCGGCAATGGCGATGATCCCGACATTCGGTGGGGAAATCTCCTGCGCTCGCTTGAACTTGGAGAATGCACCCAGCGGCGGCGGTGTGCCGCCCTCGAAATTGGCGATGAAATCAACAGTATGACTCACGGTCCGCACCATGGCATTGGATGTCTCGACGGCAGTCCAGAAGTCATCCCAGCTCCAGTCCTTGCCGTAGTCGTAACGGATGATCGTTTTCTCTTCGTTGTCCCACAGTACTTCAATACCCACAACTGCCCCCTTGTCTGCTGTGTTTCTCTACATGGTGTTCAAGGGAAATAATAACTGAAATCATTTTAGCACAGAACAAAGGATTTGTCAGTTTGCAGATGATTTTTCACACTTTTTTTATTTTTCCTTCTGCTTGCTGCATCCCCAGACGGCTTTGCGGAGATTATATCTCCCCCGCCCCATAAACGCGGCCCGGCACAATTACCTGGCCGACTTCCGTCTCCATCGTGCCCACCAGATCATAGACCATCGCCCCGGTGATTCGCACCGGCACGATCTCACCGACCGGCAGTTCGCCCTCAATAAACACATAGCCGTCAATTTCCGGCGCATCGCGGTAGCTACGCCCGACGCTGATTACATCGTCCAGCATCTGCCCCGCTTCATCTTCCGCCTGTCCATAACCCTCGATGAGCACATCCAGCGTTCGCCCGACCAGCGCCTGATTCCGGGTCAGCGAAATATCCTGCTGAAGTGCCATCAGCCGCTCACGCCGCTCTGCCTTCACCACTTCCGGCACGTGACCGGGCAGCGCCGC
>JALSTC010000196.1 GCA_026983935.1 Ardenticatenia bacterium | reverse complement strand
GATCTCTTCCTTGCCGACGATCACGCGCTGCACATTTTCACGGACACGACGGGCGTTTTCTGCAATCATGGATTTTCCTTATGCTGTCTATGACAGGTTCTGATGCTGCACATAACTGAGCCGATCACGGACAGAGTATAACCTCGCCGGGTAGCACAAACAATGCCAGCCCTACCCAACCCACCGAGAATTCGTCGGGCCAGCCCCTGAAAGCGATCACCCATGATCACCCACAGGGAAACCCACACAATTCTCTAACAATCCGGCCACAGAGGGGATAAACCCGCTGTTGCATTCTCAGCGGTTCTCCAACGATAATGGAGGTGTACCGGATGGAGGTGCCATGGCTGACGTATCCACACAAGCCGACCTGCGAGCGATTATTGACAGTCTGGGTCAGGGCGTCCTGCTCTTCGACAGCGACGGAAAACTGATTCTGGATAATCTTGCGGCTCGTGCCATTCTGGGCGCTAACCTCCCCCTGATACGCGCTGAAGGCTGGCCTGCCATGACTCTGCTGCTGGACGGCCCACGCGAGGGTGAGACGCCGACCGAGCAGCTCCGTGAACAGACGCTCCGCTCACCAGCACCGATCCGCTTTCACACCTATTTCAACGGTGCCTATATTCCCTGCTGGATCGCTACCATACACGGCACGCAGGGAGCCTCCTTCACGATGATCACCATCGAGCGCCCTGACTGGCAGGCACTCACCGAATTGATGAGCATCTTCCGCAGTGAGGCCCGTATGTCCATCTCCGCAACACGGGGTCATGCCGAACTGGTCAACCAGATGCTCCGCAAACACACCTACGATCCCGGCACGCAGGCCCTCGCCAAACGCATCTCCGGTTTTACCGAGATCATTTCCACCCATATGCTGCGGCTGCAAAGTCTGATGACCCTCCTGCAGCGCCTGGAAAACATCCGCACGGGTGCACTTGCCGCCCAGATTCGCAGCTCCCGACGCAAGATCAGGCTGTCCGATTTCATCGAGGATTTTCTGGAGGAGATGGCAGACGATGCCCTCGCTGACCCGGATATGGGCAGTGGAGACTTCCGCGACAGGTTGATCGTGACTATCCCGGAGCACCTGTCCGTAACCGCTTCACCCCAGCTTCTTGCCAATGCACTGCGTGACGTCCTGCGCAATGCCGCCTGCTACAGCCCGCCCGACTCTCCGATTGTTCTGCAGGCACGCATGGACTCAACCAGACATCACGTGCAGATAGACGTGATCGATCAGGGTTATGGCATCCGTGCAACAGAGCGCGATCGTGTCTTTGCGCCGTTTCAGCGTGCACGCCAGCCGCAAATCATCGGCGTGGATGGCTATGGTCTGAGCCTTTACCTGACAAAGGCGGAGCTTGAAGCAATGGGCGGGCGCATCTGGTTCGACAGTGAGGAAGACGTTGGCAGCATGTTCAGCTTTAAGCTGCCGGTGCTCTCTCCGCGTGAAACTGCTCGCTGACCCCACAAAGAAAACGGCCCTGTTCGAGCAAACAGGGCCGCATCTATTTCACCGGCAGCAACCGTCAGCGCAGCGGTGTCTTTAGAGACCAGCCTCTTTACGCAGCAAATCGGCCTTATCCACGCGCTCCCAGGTCACATCGAGGTCATCGCGGCCAAAGTGTCCATAAGCTGCCACCTGACGGAAGACCGGCTTGCGCAGATCAAGATCACGGATGATCGCGGCAGGACGCATATCGAAATGTGCCCGAATTAACTCCTCAATTTTCGCGTCGCTGATTTTGCCCGTGCCAAATGTCTCCACAGCCAGGCTGGTCGGCTGAGCAACGCCGATGGCATAGCTCAACTGCAGCTCAAAGCGATCGGCCAGGCCCGCCGCAACGATGTTCTTGGCCACGTAGCGGGCCATGTACGCCGCCGAACGATCGACTTTAGTCGCATCCTTGCCACTGAACGCGCCGCCGCCGTGCCGTGCCACACCGCCGTAAGTATCCACGATGATTTTGCGCCCGGTCAGCCCGGCATCCCCAAGCGGCCCGCCTGTCACAAAGCGCCCGGTGGGATTGACGAATATCCGGGTTTTGTCGTCCAATAACTCCAGCGGCACAACTTCATTGATCACATGCTCGATCACATCAGCACGGATCTGCTCCTGGGAGACGTCCGGCGCATGCTGCGTGCTGATCACAATGGCGTCCACGCGCCTGGGCCTGCCATATTCATACTCAACCGTCACCTGGCTTTTGCCGTCAGGGCGCAGGTAGCTGAGCAGGTCATTCTTGCGCACCTCCGCCAGACGGCGGGTTAGTTTGTGGGCCAGGCTGATCGTCATCGGCATCAATTCCGGGGTTTCGTTGCAGGCAAACCCGATCATCATGCCCTGATCGCCAGCACCCAGCGCCTCGATCTCTTCATCGCTCATTTCGCCGGTTTTGGCTTCCAGCGCCTTGTCAACGCCCATGGCGATGTCGGCGCTCTGCTCCTTGATCGAGACAATCACGCCGCAGGTATCCGCGTCAAAGCCAAACTTAGCACGTGTATAGCCAATGTCCCGTACAACATCCCGCGCCAGCGAGGCGATATCCACATACGTGCTGGTGGTGATCTCCCCCATCACCGCAACGAGGCCCGTGGTCACTGCCGTTTCACAGGCCACGCGGGCCATCGGGTCGTCTTTGAGAATTTCATCGAGCACAGCATCTGAAATCTGATCGCAGATTTTATCCGGATGTCCTTCGGTCACGCTCTCAGAAGTGAAGAAAAACTTCGGCGAGGTCATAAAAGTTGTGTTACTACCCACAGAGCTACTCCTTAATCCTGGTTATCCATGAGCGCCGGGCAAAAAAAAGCCCCTTGGCGTCAAGAGGCATCGCAGTCGCGGTTAATATCCGCTCATCTGCCAGGGTTGCCTCCCCTGCCGGAATTGGCACCTTACTGGTCATTTTCGGGCCAGTGGTTGCCGCGGTTTCGCCGGGCCGGTCCCTCCACCGCTCTGGATGAGAATATGAAACTGTCTTGCAAAGTGCGCTGATGTTACCATGCAGAGCAGAGCATGTCAAGCATGGCCCAATGCGGTATGATCTCCCGGCGTCACCTGCTACCGTGAGGAAATCCTATGCGCATTCTGGCAGTAGACATCGGCACAGGCACACAGGATATTCTACTGTTCGATACCGAACTACACCCGGAGAACTGCTTCAAGCTGGTCATGCCATCACCCACAATGATGGTGGCCAAAACGGTCAAGACTGCCACAAAGCAGCAGCGCCCCCTGCTGCTCACCGGTGTGACGATGGGCGGCGGCCCTTCACACTGGGCCGTGCGCGACCATGCAGCAGCGGGCTGTCCTGTCTTTGCCACCCCAGAAGCAGCACGCACGTTTGATGACAACCTGGATCGTGTGCGCGAGATGGGCCTTGAGATCGTGGGCGAGGACGAGGCCGCCCAACTGGCCAGGACTCGCCCCGATCTGCTGGCGCTGGAGCTGCATGACTTTGACTACAGCATGATCACTCGCGCCTTTGACGCCTTTGGGGGAATGCCTGCGCTGTTCGGCGTGGCTGTGGCCGTCTTCGATCACGGTGCAGCGCCGCCGGACATCTCGGACAGGCAGTTCCGCTTTGACTATCTGAACAAGCGCATTCGTGCCGAAAACCGGCTGTCGGCATTCGCTTACCCCGCCGAGGAGATTCCACCCATCATGACGCGGCTGGGGGCAGTGGCGAAAAGCGCCCGACGCACCGGACTGCCTCCTGACATGCCGCTGATGGTCATGGACACCGCGCCTGCTGCCGTCCTCGGCGCTGCGCTCGATCCGAAAGTGGGCGAGCGTGATCCGGTTGTGATCACCAATGTCGGCAACTTCCACACACTGGCTTTCCGATTGAGTCGGGATGGCGTGGAGGGCGTCTTTGAGCATCACACCGGACTGCTGGACACAGCGAAGCTGGATGATCTGATCGCTGCACTGGCCGATTCGACGCTTCAACACGAAGATGTATTCGACGATCACGG
>JALSTC010000195.1 GCA_026983935.1 Ardenticatenia bacterium | reverse complement strand
GGCCCAGACGGGGCAGCTCTACAACGAAGCCAACATGGCCGCGCATGGCAAGGTTTACTGCTTTGGCCCGACCTTCCGCGCGGAAAAATCGAAGACCCGCCGCCATCTGATGGAATTCTGGATGGTTGAGCCAGAGATGGCTTTCTTCAACCTGGATGACCTGATTCGCATGGAAGAAGAATTCATCTCCTACATCATCCAGACCGTCCTGGCAAAGCACCCGCAGGAACTCGCCATTCTGGAGCGGGATACCTCCGCGCTGGAGCGCGTCATGCCGCCTTTCCCCCGCATCACCTATACGGAAGCCGTCGAGCGGCTGCAAAAGCTGGCTGCCGAAACAGATGACCCCGAACGGCGGGAAAATTTGATGATCGAATGGGGCGAGGACTTCGGCGCGCCGCACGAAACCGCCATTGCCGAGATGTTCGATAAGCCCGTCTTCGTCACGCACTACCCCGTAGAGGCCAAAGCCTTCTACATGCAGCCCAACGCGGATGATCCGCGCGTGGTCAACTGCACCGACCTGCTCGCGCCGGAAGGCTACGGCGAGATCACGGGCGGCAGCGAGCGCATTTTCGATGCTGATCTGCTGGAAGAGCGCATCCGCACCATGGGTATCCCGGAGGAAGCTTACGCCTGGTATCTCGATCTGCGTAAATACGGCAGCGTGCCGCATGCCGGATTCGGGCTTGGCGTGGAGCGGGTGGTCGCCTGGCTGTGCGGTCTGCCGCACATCCGCGAGACGATCCCCTACCCGCGCATGCTCAACCGCAAATACCCATAGGAGACCGGAAAAACCATCATGAGCCGCGACAGCGACACCACACCATGCGGCGATCCCTGCGAAAAATGCGGCGGCGCTACCGAGTTCATCCCCTACCAGGATGCGGCGGGCTGCGGCAGCGCGATCATTGAACTGTGGCGCTGTACGGTCTGTGGGGCTGCGCATTACGGGGACGTTGTGGATTACGATACATGCAAATGGGACGACTGAATGGCTGACGTGATCTGTGAACGCTGTGGCAGGGCTGCCGGACCGCTGGACTGGCACTGTACGGCCTGCAGCGGGCCGTTGAAAATCGCCGACCTGCCGCCCTTTGACCCGGAAGCGATCCGCACGCACGAGTGGTCCCTGTGGCGCTACACGGCCATGCTCCCTGCAGTGCGCCGTTTTTCGCTCGGCGAGGGCATGACGCCGCTGGTGCCGGTGGCGCTGCCAGATAAGCCGTTCCTGGCAAAGCTGGAATACCTCTCTCCCACGGCCTCATACAAAGATCGCGGCATGGCCGTAATGTTCAACCACCTGCTGGCACATGGCGTCGAGGCAGTGGTCGAGGATTCCTCCGGCAACGCGGGTGCGTCGCTGGCTGCATATGCGGGCGGAATCGGCATCGATGCACGGGTCTTCGTCCCGGCGGATGCTCCCGCGGGCAAGAAAACGCAGATCGCCCGCTTCGGCGCGACTCTGGTCGAAGTGACAGGCTCCCGCGCTGATGTCACCGCTGCCTGTGAGAAAGCCGCACAGGATATTCCATATGCCAGTCATGCCTGGAATCCGTTTTACCTGGCCGGTCAGATGACCATCGCCTGGGAAATCTGGGAACAGATGGGTCACCGCGCCCCGGACGCGATTGTCTGCCCGGTTGGACAGGGCGGCCTGCTGCTGGGGCTGGCGCGGGGCTTCGCCGCACTGCATGAAGCCGGGCTGATCGCCCATGTCCCCCGGCTTTATGCCATCCAGTCGGCAGCCTGTGATCCCATCGTGAAAGCATGGGAAGCAGAGCATGATGCGCCCATCCCGGTCTCCAGTGGGGAGACGATCGCCGGGGGAATCAAAATCACAGCGCCGGTGCGCGGGCGGGAAGTGCTGGCAGCCCTGCGCGGCAGCGGCGGAGCTGCTTACCGGGTGAGCGATAGCGCGATCACTGCCGCGCAGACGATCCTTGCCGCCCACGGGCTTTTCGTGGAGCCGACCAGCGCCGTGCCAGTCGCCGCGCTGGATCGTGTGCAGGCACACCTCGACAGAGCCGCCGAAATCGTTATCCCCCTGACCGGCAGCGGCTTGAAAACGTAAAAGGGCTGATATGTCCGTCACTCTGCAGGATATTTTCCATGCGCAGCGCCGCCTGCGTCCCTACCTTGCCCCAACACCGCTGGAAGCCGCGCCTGGCCTCGGCCCACAGGTCTGGCTCAAGCTGGAACAGGTGAACCCAACACACAGCTTCAAGATTCGCGGCGCACTGAACGCAGTCATGATGCTCACAGAAGAAGAACGCGGGCGCGGCATCGTCGCTGCTTCCAGCGGCAATCATGCGCAGGCCGTGGCCTATGCTGCCCGTCAGTTTGGGCTGAGCGCGAAAATCGTCATGCCCATCCACACGCCAGCACGCAAAGTCAGCGGCACACGGCGCTATGGCGCAGAAGCCGTCCTATACGGCGATATTTACGATACTGCAGAGCAGCACGCCCGCGAACTTGAAAAACTGGAAGGCCGGACGTACATCTCCCCCTACAACGATCCACGTATCATCGCCGGGGCAGGGACCATCGGACTGGAGATCATGGCGCAGAATCCAGGCATCACCCGTGTCGTGGTGCCGGTCAGCGGTGGCGGGCTGATGGCGGGTATTGCCACCGCCATCCGGGGCATCATTCCCCGGGCGGAGATCATCGGCGTGAACGCGCTTTCCGCTCCTGCGATGTACAATGTCTTCTACAACACCGACTATCCTCAGAATCCAGACACGCTGGCAGAAGCGCTCAGCGGTGATATTGAGGGCGACCTGACAATCCGGCTCTGCAAAGCGCATGTAGATCGCATCGTGCTGGTGGACGAAGACGCCATTGCTGAAGCCATGCGCTGGCTGCTGCGCGAGCAGGGCTGGCTGGTCGAGGGCGGTGGCGCGGTGGCTGTGGCTGCCCTACTCAGCGGGGTGATCCCCGCCGATGATCAGGCAACGGCAGTGGTGCTGAGCGGCAGCAACGTGGACTTCGACACGCTGCAGCAGGTGCTGGCCTCCTGAATCTCCGGCGGCAGACATTGGAAAGCATTACGGCAGAATTTTAAAGATCAGGCACTGGCCAGAACCTTTGTTCTATGATATACTGATGACAGCATAGAGAACGTATGTTCCATTCAGGAACCAGCGTAAGGAGCATGTCATGCTGATCACATCTGCCCGCCCACGTGTCTGGTGGCACAGCCTGCTGCAGTGGTGGTACCGGTTTCGCCTCAGCCTGCTGGAAACACCCGCACCGCGTGCCTATGTCGGCGTTCCTCGCCGCTACCCGATCCCGCCGGAGAAAGCCCATCTTTACGCCCGCGCCGCAGACGAGTTCCTCAACCTGGGCTGAACGGTGCTCTCCGAAAGCCGCGTCACATGACTTCTCTTCGGGCGTCCCGCCGTAAGCGGGGCGTCCGGCTTTTTGAGCAGACCATGACCGACAACGGTAGAATATGGGCATCGTTCCCCTCAGGCCTGCGATCAGCGCGAAACAGGCGCAAAGGTACAGTATGGCGATCACCTACGTTCGGGGAGACATCTTTTTAAGCCGTGCGCCGGTGCTGGGAATCGACTACAACGCACGGGGAACGGTCGAAGTCACACCGCTGGCAACGGCCTGCATGGATCGCTACCCGGCGGCTTTTTCTGCCCTGCGAAAGCAGGTCCGCGCCGGTCGCATCCAGGCCGGAGATTATTGGGTCTGGCGGGAGGTAACCCCCTGGCTGGCGCTGCTGCTGGTAAGGCAAAGTGCCGTCGGAGCCACACGACCACGCTACATTGAGGCCATCGCGCAGAAACTGGCCCGCGACTGGCAGCGTGAGGGACTGCAGGGCATCGCCATCACCCGGCCCGGCGAAAGCAGCGAATGGCCCGCGCTCCGTTCAGTGCTGGATTACTGGCTTGGGACGATCAGCCTGCCGGTGGTCATTTATGAGGAATATCTGCCCGGCGTGCATGCGCCGGAACCCTGGGACAGCCCT
>JALSTC010000194.1 GCA_026983935.1 Ardenticatenia bacterium | reverse complement strand
GAGCTAATCGGGCTCCTGCAGCTTCCACCTGTCCCATGCTTGTTTCTACAGTCGCATCCGACCAGCGCGCCAGTTCACACCAGCGCCCCCCACGAGCATTGGCCACGCTCGCGCCCAGTAAAAGCCCCAGGTGCCATGCGCCATCTCTGCTTGACCAGCCAGCGACGACTTCTTCAACTTCGCTGACGGGCAGCCCACCGTTCATGGGAAGCCGCCGTGCACGGGCAAATATCGGACGGTAGGAAATAGCTGAAGCGCCTGATACCGCCACCAAAAGGGGATGCTCACCACTAAGGTCCCGCTTGAGCCGCCAGACCCGGCCACCCAGCTCAATAGTCAGATTATCCGCTGCTTTTATCGTTTGCATGAAGACACAACTTACCAATGAATGCCACTGCTCTCGTCACCTGCCTATAGTACCGCGCCAGAGAAGTATCGCCAATGGCCAATCACAGGAGGGAGCAGACACGGAAGAATCCGGCCAGCGAGCAGGGATATTCCTCAGCACAAGACGCCAAAAAACGATAGACTTGGCATAGACTGAAATCATGCGGATGACTACCTGCCCAAAAGGAGCTTTTTATGATGACTACTGTGCCAGTTGGCATTGTAGGGCTGGGGACTTACTTCCCAAAACAAATCGAAAAAGCGGCAGCACTCGTGGAAGCCACAGGTATTCCAGAGACCATTCTTCGGGAAAAAATGGGCATCCGGCAGCGCCATATAGCCGGGCCGGGAGACACCATCAGCGCAATGGCCAGCCAGGCCGCGATGAAAGCGCTGGCGCAGGCACAGATACCGCCCAAAGCGGTCGATCTGGTAATCTCGCATGGCAGCGAGCACAAAGACCACATTGTCTGGAATGCCGCGGCGAAAATCCAGCACAACATCGGTGCAGTCAATGCCTATGCATTTGAAGTGTATGCCCTGTGCGCAGGCGCACCCATCGCCTTGAAAGCCGCCCAGGGTATGATGCAGGCCGACGAAAGTCTGCAGTATGTGCTGCTGGCCGCTGCCAGCCGGGAAAATGACCTGATCAACCTGAAGAACGTGCGCACACGTTTCATGTTCAACTTCGGGGCGGGTGCAGGGGCGCTGCTGCTAAAACGCGGCGAAACGAAAAATCAGGTGCTAGGCACGGCGGCCATCACCGATGGCAGTCTCTCCGAAACCGTCATCATCAACCGCTCTCCAGACGCGATTGGTGACGGGCCGGAAATGGTTGGCGAAATTCATGGCCGGCTGGACGTGATAGACCCCACAACCATGGCTGAGCGTCTGGGAGAAGTTTCCCTGGCAAATTTCGTCCGCGTGATTACGGAGGCCGTCGAAAAAAGCAGCGCATCCCTCGCCGACGTGCAGTTTCTGGGCATCACGCACATGAAACGATCATTTTACCTCCAAATTCTCGAGGCGATCGGCCTGACGCCGGAGCAGTCAGTCTACCTGGAAGATTATGGTCACATTCAGAGCGTTGATCAAACGCTTGCCATCGAACTGGGACTGGCACAGAGCAAAATCCGCCCTGGTGACCTGATCGTGCTGGCCGGGGCCGGAGTCGGGTATACATGGAGTGCGGCGGCCATCCGCTGGGGTTGAACTTGCATTTTTCAACGAGTCCTCGTAGAACAATACCAGCAGCTAATTCCCGCCTTTGTCCTGTCACACTTGAGCAGGAGCGGCACTTTGGAACCGCAAAAATCCTTCTACGTGCCGGATTGGCTTGAGAAACGAGCCATGCTCACTCCCCGGCGCACAGCAGTGCAAGATACCATCACCGACCAGGAAATCACATACAGCGAGTGGAATCGACAGGTCAACCGAACTGCGAACTTGCTACGTGATATCGGCGTCAAGTACGGTGACCGGGTGGCTATCTACGCCAGGAACAGCATGGCCTACATGGATGTCTGGATGGCATGCGGCAAACTCGGCGCTGTGCTGCAAAACCTGAACTGGCGGCTGACCGTCGTCGAGTTGGAAGAACTGCTGCGGGATGCCGCACCAGTCGTGCTGGTTTACTCCGGTGATTTCATCGAACAGGTCACTCAACTACGTGAACACATCACCAGCATCCAGCACTACGTCGCCATTGATCGCTCCATCGCAGATGATCGTTCGCTCAACGAACGCGAACAATACCCTGAGGTTTTCACCGACCGCCCCAATCTGCGACCGGACGCTCCCTGGGTGATCTGCTATACAGGCGGCACGACGGGGCTGCCCAAAGGGGCTATTCTGACCCACGCCAATATGACCTGGAACAGCGTCAACACCGTCATGAGCTGGGGACTGGATCAGAATGACGTGGCGATTCTGAACGCCCCCCTGTTCCACACCGGCGGCCTCAATGTGTTTACCCTGCCGCTGATTCACGTTGGGGGGAAGAATATTCTTTGTGAAGGTTTTGATCCCGATCAGGTATTCGACCTGATCGCGGCAAGCGACGTGACCGTGTTCTTTGGTGTGCCGACCATGTTTATCATGCTCCAGCAGCATGAACGCTGGCCAGAGGCCGACTTCTCCCGTCTGAAACTGGTTATCAGTGGCGGTGCGCCCTGCCCCATGCCGGTGTTTGAGAAGTTCTGGGCGAAGGGCGTTGATTTCAAGACCGGCTACGGGCTGACAGAAGCCGGCCCCAACACATTCTGGCTGCCGGCTGAAGATGTGCGGCGCAAACCCGGCGCGGTGGGATATCCGCTGTTCCATATTGATGTTAAGGTCGTCCGTCCGGATGGCAGCGAATGTGGACCGGGCGAACCGGGCGAACTTCTCATCCGGGGGCCTCATGTCACGCCGGGATACTGGAACAATCCGGAGGCCACATCAAAAGCCATCGTTGACGGCTGGCTGCACACTGGCGACCTGGCAAGCCGCGATGAAGAAGGCTGCTACACCATCGTTGGTCGGCTCAAAGATATGATCATCAGCGGGGGAGAGAACATCTACCCTGCAGAAGTAGAAAGTGCCATGCATGCTCATCCGGCTGTGGCAGAGGCTGCGCTCATCGGTGTGCCGGATGAAAAATGGGGAGAAGTGGGGCGGGCTGTCGTGGTAATCAGCGAGGGGCACACCCTGACCGCTGAGGAGCTTCTGGTCTTTCTGCGGGAACGACTGGCCGGATACAAAATCCCAAAGTCAGTGATCTTTGTAGATGCGCTGCCCAAAACAGGGGCAGGCAAGATCGACAAGAAAGTTCTGGCTGCACGATACGGCCAGCAGTGAGCCGCGCCAGGCATGACAACATGCCAGCCGCCAGAAAAAGCAAGCATGATACAGGAGGGCGATAATGCCAACCATCCAGGTCGGTGATTTGAAGATGCACTATCTGGAACAGGGCAGCGGTGATCCCGTCGTGCTGATTCATGGCAACACTTCCAGCAGCGTATGGTGGGAATACACCCTGCAGCGCATGGGCGACACCTATCACTTCATCGCACCCGACCTGCGCGGGCGTGGTGATACTGAAGGACCATCGGCAAATTGGACAGTGGAAATGTTAGCCGACGATGTGCGAGGTCTGCTGGAAGCATTGAACATTGGCGCAGCGCATTTCGTGGGCCACTCACTGGGGGCGAACGTCGCGATTCAGTATGCCCTTGATCATAGAGATGATGTCAAAAGTCTGACCCTGCTCAATCCAGGCTGGGTTGCAGGGGATATGCCAGACGAAGTCGGTGACCCGGCGCGTGTGCAGGCGATGATCGCCGACAAGAAACTGCTCAAGATGGCGCTGCGCGGCATTGCAATGATGCACCCCGACAATGACGCCTGGAAACGCCTGGAAGCAGCCAGCCTCAAGCAAACAGACGAGGCCAGTCTGCGCGGCCCGGAGGCGCTCAAGGCATGGATTGTGGTGGATCGACTGGGTGAGCTGGCCGGAATTCCCACGCTGGTTGCACGCGGCGCGGGCGATCAGTTCATTTCCACGGAGGCTGTCTGTAAAACCATCGTGGACAACATCCCCGGCGCGCAATACGAGGAG
>JALSTC010000193.1 GCA_026983935.1 Ardenticatenia bacterium | reverse complement strand
GATCGTGCAGCTCATGGCCGAAACGGGCACGGACGCCGGGCAGATGTTCAGCCGCCACGCCAACCTGGAATAACCGTCTACCCCTTGACCGCCCCGGCGATCAGCCCGCTGGTGATGAATCGCTCCAGCAGCAGCCCGATGAGCACCACCGGCGCGACCGCGGTCAGCGTCAGGGCGGAGATGTACCACCACTGCACACCGCGTGTGTTGTTCTGCCCGGCGATGAACACCGGCAGCGTGATCGCGTCGAAGTTGGTCAGCATCAGCGCATAGAGAAATTCATTCCACGAGAATACGAACGAGAAGATCGCCACGGAGACCAGCCCCGGCGCGCTCAACGGCAGCACGATTCGCACAAATGCCTGCCAGCGCGTTGCCCCGTCCACACGTGCGCTGTCTTCAAGATCGGTTGGCAGGTTATCAAAGAAATCACGCATGATCCAGACGGCGAACGGGACGTTGAACATGGTGTAGGCGATGATCAGGCCGGCGTGTGTATCCACCAGCCCCAGCGCGCTGTAGATCATCAGGAACGGCACGACAAACAGTGCCGGGGGCAGGAACCGCTGCGAGATTATCCAGAAGGCAATGTCGTTGTTACGCCATGGGGGAAACTTCCAGCGGTAGCGGAAGCGTGACAGCCCGTAGCCTGCCATTGAGCCAATCAGCACGGAGAACACCGTGCTCCCGCTGGCGGCGATCACGCTGTTGCGGAAGTGCCGCAGTGTGGTTTCGCCCTGTTCGTCAAACAGGTACTGCCAGTGTTCGGTCGTGGGGTTGAAGTCCACGAAGGGGATGTAGCGCGGCCCACGTGCCACGGCCAGCGGCTTCTTCAGGGACGTGGTGAGGAGCCAGTAAAAGGGAAACAGCACGATGAATGACCAGACAATGACCACCGTGTACAGCAGCAGCGAGTGCCACCATTTTCGATGTTTCATGAGTGATGGCTCCTTCTTCTAACCTGAGGTCCTGGGTGTCAGATAGCGCATGGCGGCCAGGAAAATGGTCGCAAAAATGATGACCAGGATCAGCAGTATGTAGGAAATGGCCGCGGCATAGCCGTAATTGCCAAAGGTCAGAGCCGTCTTAAAAATATACATGGTCAGCGATTCGGTGGCCGATCCCGGCCCGCCACCTGTGGTGACCACGATCACGTCAATGATCTTGAATATCTCCAGCCCCCGGATCAAAATCACCGTGGCCGAGATCGGCAGCAAGATCGGGAAGGTGATTTTGCGCAGAATTTGCCAGGATGATGCGCCATCCACCCGTGCCGCCTCATAAATATCCTCTGGAATGGCCTGCATACCGGCCAGCAGGATCAGCGTCATGAAAGGAATCCACTGCCAGCTATCAATCAGCACGATCGTCCAGGGCGCGACCGAGCCGTCGGTCAGCCAGGGGATGAACAGAGGACGTTCCAGGCCCAGCGTGTGGGAGATCGTCCGCAGCAGTTGTGCCAGCGGGGCAATGGATGTGTCAAACATCATGCGCCCGGTGTAAGCCACTGCCACCGGTGTCATCATCATGGGCATCAGGAAGATCACCCGGATGATGTTTCGCCCCCGGAACGGCTGGTGCAGCACCAGGGCCAGTCCGAAGCCAATGATGTACTGGATTGTCACGCCTGCCAGCACGTAGAAGAGGGTGTTCCGCGCTGCCGTGAGCAGGCGTTCATCTTCTGGCATGCGGGCGTAGTTGCGCAGGGTGGCATGAAAACCCAGGCCCAGGAATCCGGAGTCCTCAACCACCGTGCCATCGTCGGTCGTGGTGGTGGCAGCCGCACTGCCGCGCTGCACGTCAGTGAAGCTGATGCCCAGCGACCAGAACAGCGGAAAGATCGAGAGCAGTAACAGTACGGCGACGGCAGGCGTGAGGAACACCTGCTTCATGACACGGTCTTCACGTGTGCCGTTGCCTGTTTTTTCGATATAGGCAGGTTGAGCGTTTGATTGTTGCAAAGCGCCTTACTCCCTTTAAAAACAGCGGCGGTCAGCCGTCGGGCGTTGGCCTGTCGCTTCGAAGTATGGCCCCGTGAAGGGGAAAAGTGAGGCGCTACACCTCTACGGTTGTGGATAGTGTAGCGCCTCTACAACGTCAATGCATGGAGTCAAGACGCCAGAGAAACGGCGTCAGGACTACTCCGGTGACCAGCCAACGGCGGAGCGGTACTGCTCAAGCTGGCTGTCGCGTCCGAGCCGGTCGGTGATGGCGTCCCACTGTTCGGCGACGTTGTCCAGCGCCTCCTGTGCACTGATCTCGCCAGCCACGGCACGGCTGATCTCCACATCCAGCGTCTGCAGGTATTCGGCAGAGCCGGTGATGCGCAGGTCAAGCACGGCGTTGGGGTGGTTGATCGTGTTCAGGATGGCGTCCAGGTAGTCCTCGGCCCCTTCACGGTCAAAGCCTGCGTCGAGCCATAGATCGAGATTCTCGAACTGGCTGAAGCGCGAGGGGTTGATGCCGGTGTCGGGAGTGACGGCCAGAAGCTGCACCATCTCCGGTGAGGCCATGAAGGCCGCGAAGTCGAAGGCAGCATCACGCACGTCGCTGTTGGCGGCAACGCCAATGATCCAGCCACCGAAAGCGATGAACGGCGCACGGTTCGGGCCTTCCACCCACTCGCCCGCCTCATAGTCCCAGTATTCATCGCCACCGGGCAGCGGCGCGAAGCCCACATCGCCGACGACAACCGAGGCATCGGGGTTGTAGGAGATCGGGCCGACATCGCCCCAGTCAATGTTGAAGACCGATTCACCCGCCGGGAAGTGAATGCGGGTATCGGCCACGTCGTAGTTGATCATTTCTGGCGGCCCGTACTGGCCAACCTGAACGTATTCTTCCAGTGCCCGGACCCAGCCGGGGTTGTTGACCTGCGGGGTCATGTCATCGCAGCTAAAGAAGAAGCAGGGGTTGCCCGGAATCTTGCCGTAGCCCGCTGCGTGCGAGAGGAAGACCCAGTAGCTCTGCGCATTGCGGCGCTGAGCTTCCAGCACGCCGTAGATCGGGGCCATCTCACCGGCAGTTTCCACTTCCCTGCCGTTGAACCAGGCGGCCATATCCAGGTACTGTGACCAGGTCTCCGGCTCGCCAAGCGGATAGCCGTACTCTGCCTCAAACTCTGCCGAGTATTCTTCGTTGTTGATCAGGTCTTTGCGGTAGTAGAGCATGTGGGCGTCGCCGTCATAGGGCAGGGCATAGATTGTGTCGCCCCAGGCGGTGATGCGCTGCGAATAGAGCGGGATCACGTCGTCAATGTCGATCTCGTCCAGGATTTCCTGCGGGACCTCCGCCAGATAGCCGGGGGCCATGAAGTCGCCGGCCCAGTCGGCGGGGAAGATCAACATGTCGTAGTCGCCTGCGCCGGTCTCGAAGTCGGTGATGATCTTCTCGAACAACTCACCGAAAGCGAACTGCTGCAGCTCGACCCGTGCGCCGGTCATCTCTTCCCATTCGGGGGCATGATCCTCCACCGGCCCGCCGATAGCACGCCCGGTCTGGGTCACGACAACGACGGTCTGGCCCTCAAAGGGGCGGTCGCCCTGGGCGGTCGCCGGGACGATGCCGGTAGCAACGAGCATTGCCACCAGCAGTAAAATCACTGTAACTTTCCTCATCTTCTGATCTCCTCCCGAAAATCGGTTCATGCTGATAAAAAACGTGCGTGTAGTGTATCTCTATGGTTTCGTAATCGTTTTCCTGGGCACCTCCTTTTTCCCGATCCGTGTGAATGATTGATGGCCTGAATTCAAGTAGATATCTGTTTTACAGCGGACGGTGCACTTTCAGGGTGCGCTGTTCGATGGCAGGATCACGACGCTGCTGCCGGAAAGAAGGTTCTGTACATCAGCATCCGGCAGTGCCCCCTTCTGACCATGCTCTCGAACACGAACAAGCTCGACTTCAAAGCGCGTGCGGTCGCCGCGGTGCAGGGCGTGATAGTATTCAACCGGCGTGCCGTCTTCCAGATAACTGACACTATCCAGCA
>JALSTC010000192.1 GCA_026983935.1 Ardenticatenia bacterium | reverse complement strand
CGCTGATAGGGGCCGGGACCTTGCGCTCCGCCCCCTTCATGCCGCCAGCATCACGCATGTATTTTTCCTCATAGGTCAGGAATTCCTCGAAGGAAACCGGCTGCTCACAGACCGAAGCGCGGATGTCCTCGTCATTGCCCAGCACAGCGCAGTTGATCTCGATCGCGCCCTCAATCGCCGGCTCGATCAGAATGCGCTGATCAAAGTTCGCTGCCACGTCCAGGTGATTCCCCAGCGCCTCACGGTCGTTCACACGGGCAATGCCGATGCTCGATCCCAGGGTGGCCGGTTTGACGAACAGCGGATAGGAAAACGCTGCCTCGATGCGATCCAGCTCGGCTTCGCGGTCTTTAATCCAGGCCGCCCGCGTGACAGTCAGGCCCTCCACCACCGGGATATCATGCCCTTGCAGCACGATTTTGGTCATCGGCTTATCAATGGCGATGGCCGAAGCCATGACACCGCACCCGACATAGGGCAGGTCTACCAGTTCAAGGAGACCCTGCAGCGTGCCATCCTCGCCGTGCGAACCGTGAATGGCCGGGAAGACCACATCCAGCCTGCGCAGGCTGTTCCGCCCGACCAGCCCGGAGATAGGTGGCACGATCAATCCCTTGAAGGCCGTGCTGGAACTCAGCACCGCTTCTTTGATGCCCAGCATTTCGCTGACCCTGTCATCTTTGAAGCTCTGGATATCGCGCAGTGGTTCTCCGACCAGCCACACGCCCTCGCGATCAATGTAGATCGGCACCACCTCATAGCGCGCCGGATCCATGGCCTGCATGATCTGGTGGCCGGTCACGATGGAAACGTCATGCTCAACCGATCGTCCGCCGAAGATCACCCCGACGGACAATTTTCTGTTCGCGCTCATGATTATTTCAGACTCCTCTGAGGCTGTTTTGTACACGGGAGCAGATCAGTCGTCGTACCCTGCTCCCTCCCAATGCGCTAAACTACAAGTAGGTGTCCGGCAGGTCATTGAGGAACAGCACGGTGTCGCCGGGGGCAGCTTCTGCCTGCAGCCAGGCAACAGCCTCCGCGTGCGTCTCAAAGACATGTAGATGGGCCGGATCGAATTCCGCAGCGAGAATACCCTCGTAAATCGGGCGCGTCTGGGCAGCGCCAACAAGCACAATATCCGTTGCATACCGCGCGGCAAGTTCGCCCAGCCTGCGATTCTCCTCATCCTGTACGGGGCCCAGTTCCACCATTCCCGGCGTGATCAGAATGCGCCGTCCCTGTTCATGCAGCCCCAGCACACGCAGCGCGTTTTCCGCGCCGACCGGATTGGCGCTGTACGCATCATCAAGAATGGTGATCCCCCCCGGCTGTACCCGCCGCTGCAAACGGTGCTCAAACGGTTCAAGCGACGCCACACGCATGGCGATCTCTCCGAGCGGCAGCCCGATGTGGTGTGCAGCCGCCGCTGCCAGCAGCAGGTTGGTCACATTATGCAGGCCGTACAGCGAGGCATGAAAATGCCGCTCTTCGCCGGTATTTGTGTCCACCACCTCAAAGCTGAGGCCGTCCAGTGACTCCTGCACATTTCGGGCAACAAGGTGGGCATCCGCGGCTTCTTCCCGGCTGACGAGTATGCATGTTTCCACCTGCGCCTGCCCGGCCATCGCACGCACAGCGGGATCATCGGCATTCAAGACCGCGGCACCGTCCTGTGGCAGCGCAGCGACGATCTCGAACTTGGCCCGGGCGATGGCTTCCATCGAGCCGAATCGCTCCAGGTGCTGAGGGCCAACTGCCGTCACGATGCTGATCTGCGGGCGTGTCAGGGCGCAAATCTCCGCGATTTCGCCGGGCACGTATGCGCCCATTTCCACAATGAAGTAGTCCAGCGCTCGTTCAGTTTTTAGCTGCGTATTGATCGCCAGCGATACGCCCATCAGCGTATTGTAGCTTTTGGGCGTCGCCACGACATGGTAGCGTCCGCCGAGGATGTGGGCCAGGTAGTGTTTGGTGCTGGTTTTGCCGTAGCTGCCGGTGATGCCGATTACGGTCGGCTGCAGGCGGCGCAGTGTTCGGTGGGCCATTTGCAGATAAACTCTCCGGAGGGCCGCTTCCACCGGATAGACAAGCACATTGCCCGCAATCAACAGCAGGGGGGCGAGCAAAAACAGGGCCAGCCCCAGAAGAGCAGTAAGCATGTAAAATGAAAGCGGCACGTCCGGCATACTGATGATCTCAACCAGCCGGATGCCGATCAGAGTCAAAGCGCCGAACAATACAATGGTGCTCAGCAGCAGCCGCAAGGCACGCTGCGTGGGCACAAAGCGTTTTTTGATCTCACGTTCACGGGGCGGCCAGACGGCATAGAGGCCGGTCGCCAGATAGAGCAGTAGCGGGAGCCACTCACCCTGAACCTCTATCAGCAAAAAGCTGATGATCAGCGCCACTGACCAGGCCAGCAGTGGACGCCGCCAGCCCCACCGCTCCGGATGAGTCAGCAGCCAGCGCCAGAACCGCCGATTTTGATATTCTTCGATCTGGAAAAACCGCGCATAGCGCAGAATCCGCAGTATACCTCCCAGGAACCACAGCAGGGCCACAATCAGATACATCAGCCCGCCCCTTCATCCGGCTGTGACAGGAAATGGTGCACAATGCGGATGTAATCCGGCAGGCGCTCCAGATAGCTGAAATGCCCCGCCCCTTGAAAAACCACCAGCCCGGCATCGGGGATCGTTTGCTCGAGCTGCCTGCCCTGCCAGAGTGGTGTGTCTTTGTCGCGGTCGCCCCAGATCAAGAGGGTCGGGCGGCTGACGCGAGCGGCGTAGGGCAGCAGGTCCTGCTCCACGACGCGGACAAACGTCTCCTGCAGCGGCCCGGCTTCCAGGTAGTCGGTTGCGCCAAGCTGCCGGTACAGGCGGCGGCGGAGCGGCTCGTACAGCAGCCGCAGACCGGGAAGCTGCATCACCGTTTTCCCGATCTTTATCAGCGCGTCCCGTACCGGATTGCCCGGCGGTCGCACGCCGGCGCTGTCCGCCAGCACGATCTTGCCGATGCGGTCGGGGTGATCCGCGCCCAGAATCAGACTGATCCGACCGCCAAAGGAGTGCCCCAGCAGATGCACCTGCTTCAGGCCCAGTACATCCAGATAGGCCAGCACAAAATCCGCATATTCCGGCACACCCCATGCTGTGGGCGGCAGCGCTGTTTCACCAAAACCAGGCAGTGCCGGGACGTAGGTGGTGTGGCCCAGCCGGGCCAACTGCTGCGCCACCGGCCAGAAGCTCTCGACGCTGCCGCCCCAGCCGTGCAGCGCCAGCACCGGCAGCGTGCTGCCTGCCTTTTCTGAGGCCCCAACGGCAACAGCATGTTCTGTTGCCAGCCCGGCGACTGTGATTGTCTCCAGCGGAATATCCGTCATCGTTCCAAAACCCTGATCTGCGCACCCAGTTCTTCCAGTTTGGGCAGCACGCCGTCAAAGTTCCAGTCCAGCAGCTCCGCGCCGTCTATCACCGTTTCACCTTTTGCACAGAGCGCCGCGCCCAGCATTGCCAGCCCGGCTCGCACATCGGGCGTATCCAGGTAATCTGCCTGCAATGGAGTCGGGCCAATCACAACGGCGCGATGCGGATCACAGAGAACGATCTGCGCGCCCAGCCCCTTGAGCTTGTCAATGAACAGCAGCCGGTCTTTGAACAGCTTTTCGTGGATCAGGATTGTGCCCTGCGCCTGCGTGGCGATCAGTGTGGCCATGCCGACCAGATCGGACGGAAAGCCGGGCCAGGGCGCTGTCTCAATGCTGACATCCACCTCTTCTTCCTGGCTGGAAATGACGAAATCCTCATGGCGCGGTACATGCAAATGATTGCCATCCACGTCCAGCCGCAGCCCCAGCCGGGCGTAAACTTTGCGAATCATCGTCAGGTCTTGCGCCCGCACCCCTTCAATTTCCAGCCGACCACCGGTCAGCGCAGCCATGGCGGCGACGCTGGCGATCTCGATGTGATCGGATGCGATGGTCTGCT
>JALSTC010000191.1 GCA_026983935.1 Ardenticatenia bacterium | reverse complement strand
CCTGCAGCGCGATATCATCTGGTAAGTTTGCGTTGAGCGCCCGCAGCAGGTCGCTCGCTTCGTGCCGCCAGTTTACATCGAAGGCGATCACCTGCCCGCTGGCATGCACACCGGCATCCGTGCGGCCCGCGCCGATCACCGTAACCGACTGCCCGGTGACCTGCTGCAAGGCCGATTCCACCCGGCCCTGGATGGTCGGCGTCTGCCCCACCTGGCGCTGAAAGCCGTGATAGGCAGTGCCATCATAGGCCAGTACAGCGCGGTAGCGATTCATGGCAGGGATGGCGCGGCTCGCCTTTACGCCTCTTCGCGATCCACCAGCTCCAGAATGACCATCTCGGCGGCGTCGCCCTTGCGCGGGCCAAGCTTGAACATGCGCGTATAACCGCCGGGGCGGTCTTCATAGCGCGGAGCCAGCTCGTCAAACAGCTTGCCGACCACGGCCTTGTCATAGAGACGGGCCGCCGCCAGACGGCGTGCATGCACGGCCCGCGCCGGGTCTTCATGCGCCAGCCCGCGCTTGGCCAGTGTGATCAACTTCTCCGCCGCACCGCGCACAGCTTCCGCCTTGGCACGGGTCGTCTTGATCCGCTCGTGGCGGAACAGTTCGGTGATGAGATTACGCCGCAGGGACTTCCGATGATCCTTGCTGCGGCTGAGTCTTTTGCCTGCTACACGGTGTCGCATAGTGCCACTCTACTTTAGGTGCCTGTTAATCGGTCTCGTTTTCATCCAGCGGATAGCCCTTTTCTCTGAGCTTCTGTTTCAGCTCATTGAGTGACTTCTCGCCGAAGTTGCGGATCGCCAGCATGGCGTCCGGCCCGCGTTCCAGCATCTCCATCACTTCGCCGACGGTCGTGATGCCGGTGCGCTTGAGCGAGTTGAACACGCGCACACTCAGATCAAGGGTTTCGATGGGCAGGTCATACATCTCCGGACGGGTGCTTTCTTCCGGCTCCTCGACCAGCTCCGGTTCCAGGAACGTCTGAGCCGTCACCCCGGCGATGACCCGCAGTTGGCCCATCAATATCTGGGCCGCCTGGCTCATCGCATCCTCCGGGCGGATGGTGCCATCCGTCCAGATTTCCAGGATGAGCTTGTCGTAGTTCGTCCGCTGCCCGACACGCGCCTGCTCCACATCGTAGTTCACGCGGCGGATCGGGCTGAAGATGGCGTCCACCGGCAGTTCGCCGATAGACAGGCGCTCGCGCCCTTCGACAACGCTGTAGCCGCGCCCGATCTGGGCGGTGAACTCAAACTCCAGGTCGGTGTCGTCGCCATCTGCGGTAAAGAGGTAGAGGTCCGGATTGATGATCTCCACCTCCGGCGGGCAGATGATATCCGCCGCCGTGACCGTCCCCGCCCCGCGCACCTGCAGCGTCAGGCGTGCCGATTCCACATCATACAGCTTGAGCCGGATCTGCTTGATCTGCAGGATGATCTGCGTCATATCTTCCCGCAGACCGGGCACGGCGCTGAACTCATGCGGCACGTCGGTGACGCGAACGGACGTAATCGCCGCACCGGGCAGCGATGACAGCAGCACGCGGCGAAGCGCGTTGCCGATGGTGATTCCGTAGCCGCTTTCAAGAGGGCTGATGAAAAAGCGTCCATACTTTTCCGTCAGGACGTCGTCCTCAATTCTGGGAGCGACCATCTTGGGCGGCGTTGCTGTACTGATATTACTCGTCAAAACAACCCCCTCCTGCTTTTAGGCTGAGGCTCTCACGGCGGCGGTCAGAGAAAGACCCCTGCCGCCGCCCACACCTGGCGCAGGATCAGCGCGAGTAGTACTCCACGATCAACTGGTCGTTGATTGTCAGGTCAATATCGCTGCGTTCTGGATAGCGGAGCACGGTCCCCTTCAATTCGTTGGCGTCCAGAGACAGCCATTCAGGGGCCGGCGGGCGGTTCTCAAGCACCTGGCGCAGCTCACGGAAGTAGGGCCGCTTGCGGCTGCCCTCACGCACCGTGATCTCATCGCCGGGGCTGAGCAAATACGATGGGACATCCGTCCGGCGGCCGTTGATGGAAAAATGCCCATGAGAGACCAACTGGCGGGCATGGGCCCGCGATTCGGCCAGGCCAAGCCGGAAAACGGCGTTGTCCAGACGGGTCTCCAGAATGGCGAGCAGATTCGAGCCGGTGCGACCGGGGCGCTTCAGCGCCTCGCGGAAATAGCGGCGGAACTGGCGCTCCAGCACGCCGTAAATGCGGCGGGCCTTCTGCTTCTCACGCAACTGGAGGCTGTAATCCGATGCGCGCCCCCGTCGGAACTGCGCATCGCGGCCATGCTGACCGGGGGGATATGACCGCCGCTCAAATGAGCACTTCGGCGAAAGGCAGCGTGAGCCTTTCAGGAAGAGCTTTTCACCTTCACGACGGCAGAGTTTACAAACCGGGCCACTGTAACGTGCCATGTGTTCTTCATCCTCCGCAGAGAAAAACGAATTACAAAGTGCAGCAGCGCGTGTCAGACACGACGCTTCTTGGGAGGCCGACAGCCATTGTGCGGAATCGGGGTGACGTCCGAAATCGAACGCACCTTGATGCCGCTGGCCTGAATAGCGCGGATCGCGGCCTCACGACCCGGGCCAGGCCCTTTGACTAAAACGTCCACTTCCTGCATGCCATGATCCTGCGCGGCAGTGCAGGCCTGCTGTGCTGCCAGCCGGGCCGCATACGGGGTGCTCTTGCGCGAGCCTTTGAAGCCGACAGTGCCGGCGCTGGCCCAGGTCACCACGTTGCCCTGCTGGTCGGTCATGGTGATGATGGTATTGTTGAAGGTGGCGTGAATATGCGCCTGGCCGTAAGGAATATTCTTCTTGACCTTACGTGCCCCACGACGGGCGGTTCTCCTGCGTCCCATGCCTGTTTATCCTACCTGGTCTGATTGCGGTCACAGAGTTTCGCGCATGCGCGATCGGACTGATGATACGCTTCACGCCCCGGCAGCAATGCGTCGCGACTAAGACACACCGAAAGGCCACCGGACATACGGGCAAAGTGCCCCCGGGGGGCCTTTCAGACCGGGGCACGTGCGTGCCGCGCCCCGCAGTGGTCGTCACCGGTGGTAACCGCCGGCAGCGTGCAGCGAGCTTACTTCTTCTTCATCCCCCGCCGACGCCCGCGCCCGGCCACCGTCTTCTTGGGGCCTTTACGGGTGCGTGCGTTCGTTCGGGTGCGCTGGCCGTGTACCGGCAGGTGCTGGCGATGCCGCAGCCCCCGGTAACACCCGATCTCCTGCAAGCGCTTGATGTTCATCTGCACCTCGCGGCGCAGGTCTGCTTCGATGTGATACTTGCTGATCTCCTGACGGAGCGCACTTGCTTCAGCCTCGGTCAGGTCTTTCACACGCCTGTCCGGGTCTACGCCTGCTGCTGCCAGAATCTGCTGACTGCGTGTACGGCCAATGCCGTACAGGTAAGTCAGGCCGATTTCGACCCGCTTATCGCGGGGCAGGTCAACGCCTTGAATTCGCATGGACTTTATCCCTCAAAACTTAGCCCTGGCGCTGCTTGTGCTTCGGATTCTCGCAGATCACCATCACTCTACCGTGACGTTTGATGACCTTGCACTTCGGGCAGCGCCGCTTGACAGATGCAGATACTTTCATGAGTTTTCCCCTGTCCTGTTTCTACCAGCAGACGCAAAAGTACATTTTAACAGAAACTTGCGTCCGCGTCTAGGGGGCGGTCAAAATTATCGGTTCGTCGCCGTTGGTGACGGCGATCGTGTGCTCAAAATGCGCGCACAGCGAGCCATCCCGCGTGACCACCGTCCAGTGGTCGTCCAGCACACGGGTCTCCGGGCGGCCCGCATTGACCATCGGCTCCAGCGCGAAAGTCATGCCCGGTTTCAGCTCAACGCTGCGCCAGCCGTGCTGATGCGCACGGCGCGGCCACCAGTTCGGAATCTGCGGGTCTTCATGCATGGAGCGACCGACACCATGCCCGGTGTATTCCCGCACGATGCTGTAACCGTGCCGTTCCACGTAGCGCTGGATGGCCCTGG
>JALSTC010000190.1 GCA_026983935.1 Ardenticatenia bacterium | reverse complement strand
CGTGCCGGATACCTCAACGGCGCTGGCGCAGTACGAAGCGGGCGAACTGGACATCGCCCCCGTCCCGCCCAGCGATCTGGAGCGGGTCACCAATGACCCGACGTTGAGCGAGCAGCTCCAGTACTTCACCCGCGCCCAACTGCGCTATGCGGGCATGAACCAGAGCATGTTCGAACCGTTCCGTGACGTGCGCGTCCGTCAGGCCTTCAACTACGCCATTGACCGCGAAACGCTCATCCATCAGGTGCTCAACGACGCCTGGACGGTGGCGACCGGTCTGGTACCGCCGCACATCCCCGAATACAACCCCGATCTGGAAGGCTATCCCTACGACCCGGAGCGGGCGCAGGAGCTGATGGCCGAAGCGGGCTATCCCAACGGCGAGGGCTTCCCGACGCTGGAATTTGCGACGCTGGACAGCACGACCGCCGAAGCCATTGCCGCCATGCTCAGCACCAATCTGGGCATTGATATCGAGATCGTGCAGCCCGAACGCGGCGACATGATCGGCGGCCTGTGGGATCACGACCGCTGGCAGATGTTCCTCTTTGGCTGGACTGCCGACTCGCCGTCGGCTTCGGTCTGGACATATGAGCTGCTTTACTGCGACCTGGACAGCAACTTCTCCACCTACTGCAACCCGGAGGTTGACGCGCTGGTTGATCAGGCCCGTGCAGCGACCGATCCGGAGGAGGCCAAAGCTTACTGGCAGCAGGCAGAGGAGCTGGCCATGGAAGACGCCGCGCTGATCCCGCTGGGCTACGCCCGCTACATCTATCTGGTCAATCCCAGGGTCCATGGTTTCGTGGCCAATCTGTTCGGCCCGATGGGCTTTGACACGGTGACGATCACGCCCTAGAGGCGTACACACCCCAATGGACGCCGGGAGGCACGGCCCCTAAGCCCACGCCTGCCTCCCGGCACGCATCGCATGGCCGCGCCTGTGTGGAGGGTTTATGTCTCGCTATATCTTGCAGCGCCTGCTGTTCATGGTCTTCAGCATCTTCGGCGCGACGTTCCTGGCTTTTTCCGCCTCGCGTCTGGCTCCCGGCGATCCGCTGCGCTTAATGCTGGGCGAGCAGAATCTATCGCCGGAAGTCGTCGCCGCCTGGGAAGCGCGGTACGGCCTGGACAAGCCCATCCCCGTGCAGTACCTGTACTACGTGCGCAATGCGCTGCAGGGTGACCTGGGCACGTCCTACCATTACGTAGGGACGCCGGTCACCGAGATCATCGGCCCGGCCATCTGGGTCACCTTCCGCTGGGAGTCGGTCACACTGCTGCTGGCGGTGCTGCTGGCGGTGACGCTGGGGACGATCTCCGCCATCAAGCAAAATACGTGGATTGACACGGCGACCATGTCTTTCGCCCTGCTCGGAATCTCGCTGCCGGATTTTGCGCTGGCGACTTTTCTGATCGTCGGGCTGGCCCTGCGGCTGGACTGGCTGCCGGTGGCGGGCTATGAGACCCCCGTGCACTACATCCTGCCCGCCATCACGATGGCCACCCGTCCCACCGCGCTGCTGACCCGGCTGGTGCGGGCCTCGATGCTGGATGTCATTCACCAGGATTACATGACCGTGGCCCGCGCCAAAGGGCTGAGCGAGCGGGCCGTGATCATCCGGCACGGGCTGCGCAATGCCCTGCTGCCGATCCTGACGGTCGTTGGCATCCTGATCGGGCGCATCCTGAGCGGCTCGTTCATCGTCGAGACGATCTTCAACATTCCGGGGATTGGCCGCGTGGGCGTGACCGCCGTCTTGCAGCGCGACTACCCGATCATCCTGGGCGCGACTCTGACGCTGGCGGCGGCTTTCCTGGTGACGACGTTCTTCGTGGACTTATTATACGGCGTGCTCGATCCGCGTATTCGCTTTGCCGAGCAATGAGGGCATCATGGTAGCTGACACCAACATTCAGGTTCTGCGTGAGACACAGGGCAGGCCGACGGGCCTCTGGCGAGATGCGATGCGCCGCATGGCCCGCAACCGTGCGGCGGTGGCTTCCGCGATCTTTCTGGCGCTGCTGATTCTGGTGGCCGTTTTTGCGCCCTGGATCGCCCCCTACGACCCGACGGCCCCCGACTTCGCCCACATCCGGGAGGCCCCCTCTGCCGCGCACCTGCTGGGCACGGATGAGGTCGGGCGCGACATCCTCAGCCGCATCATCTACGGGGCGCGGATTTCGCTCTATGTGGGCATCGTCGTGCAGACGGCCACAACCGCGCTGGGCGTCATGCTGGGGCTGGCGGCGGGCTACTTCGGCGGCCTGCCGGACATCATCATCATGCGCATGGTGGACATCATGTACGCCTTCCCCAACTTCCTGTTCGCCGTGTTCATGGTCTCCCTGCTCAAGCCGGATACCACCAGCGTGATTCTGACGCTGACGCTGGCGGGCTGGCCGTTCCCCGCCCGGTTGATGCGCGGCCAGGTGCTCTCCGTCAAACAGCAGGATTACGTGCTGGCAGCGCGGGCCATCGGCACCAACGACCTGCAGATCATGCTTCGCCACGTGCTGCCCAATGCGCTCAGCCCGATCATCATCCAGTATACGCTGGGCATTGCCGGTGTGATCATGGCCGAGGCGGGGCTGAGCTTTCTGGGAATCGGCATTCGCCCGCCGACGCCCACCTGGGGCGGCATGATCACCAAAGGGCGCGAGTACTTCCGCAGCAGCCCGCATCTGGCGATCTATCCCAGCATCGTGCTGGGGCTGACCATGCTGGCCTTCAATTTTCTCGGCGACGGTCTGCGCGACGCCCTCGACCCCCGCATGAAGCGCTGAGTGGGAAAGCGGCAGGAGGCACAGCCGCGGACGACATACGCTGCAAGCCAATCAGAAGGGGCCGCTCCGGACAAACCGGGCACTGAGGTATTGGCCGCGCTCCGATCGGCGCACGAAAATTTTTACTCCCGCACAACACTTCCTTAGCACTTACCCGCTACAGTGAGCATAGACATGTTGGTTGTGCCAAACGTTCACAGGTGCAGCCATTATTTGAGGAGGAAGTGAAAATGCGACGGGTGTTTAGCGTATGCGTGCTGGTGGGTGTGTTGCTGGTCAGCTTTGGGAACGGGGGCGCGCTGTCTGCTTCGGCACAGGAGGCCCCTACTCTGGAAACGTGTACCGCCTGGCTGCGCGAAAATCAGGTGCAACCTTCCGTCACCTTCGCCAATCATAGCTGCGAGGAGCCGGGGCAGCTCGCAGCGTTGGACACAGCGCTACAGGCAGGGGCAGGCGTCATCCCGTTAGGGGAGGAGCGCTTCTTCATCGCCTGGTTTCCGCCGAACTGGGACGAGCTGACTGACCGAAAGATCATCTTCTCTCTGCACGGCAGCGGTGGATGCGCAGAGCGGCTCAGTGACTGGTGGCTGCGTGCCAGCACGGGGCGCGGCTATGCGATTGTGGCGCTCCAATATGCGGAGATCGGCGCGGACGGGGAGGCCGTATTCGACGATTCCGAGACGGTCTATGCCAACCTGACGACCGCCTACGAGACGCTGCGAACGCACTGCCCACTGGACGATACGGTCGCGGTGCTGCACGGTTTTTCACGCGGCAGCGAGGAAATCTACCATCAGGCAATGCTGGACTACGGTGAGGATGGGCAGCATCTCTTCTCCGCCTTCATCGCGGACTCTGGCGCGGGTTTTGTGATGAGCGGCGGCAGAGAGCCGGCTTTCATCCATGATGGCGGGCCTGACCTCTTCGGTGGGGCGCATTTCTGGCTCTACTGCGGGGGATTTGACCACGAAGGCCGCACCTGCGAAGGCATGGAGCGGATGCAGCCTCTGCTGGAGCAGCACGGCGCTGTCGTGGATGAGCTGTACACCTATCCTCAGGGCGGGCACGGCATCCTGCCCACAACTCAGGGCGGACGGCCCAGCCGTGCGCTCCTGGATTTCTTCGAGTACGTGGATGGAGTCGGTGCCGGAGATTGAAGGCCCCCTGAGGGAGACACGCCCGGATCAATCCGGGTCTGGCGGCAGTAGCAATGGCCCCAGTCCGGATTGATCCGG
>JALSTC010000189.1 GCA_026983935.1 Ardenticatenia bacterium | reverse complement strand
CGCTTGGCCCGGCGCGGACGGCGGTTTCATCGGCGATCACGGTGCAGACGGGGTCTTCTACGGCCAGGGTCAGCGTTTGTTCGGCCATCTGCCCGCCGCCGCCTTCGGCCACCAGCGTGATCGTCACCGGCGCACTGGCGCTGGCCGTGACCAGCCGCGAGTCGCTGGGTGCGTATTCGACGTCATCGGGTTCCCCGGTCAGCGCTTCCAGCCCCCGCAGCCAGACTCGCGTCCCGCCGCTGACCTGCCACGTCAGCAGCACATCCTGCGTGACGTAGCGCACCAGTGTGCCTGGGTCGGCGCTGAATTCGGTGATCGTCAGGGTTTCGTAGACATGAACCGGCAGGGCACTGCGCACGCTCTGATCGCCGTTGACCGCCACCAGTGCGATCTCATGGTCGCCGGGCGTGGGGATGTTGAATGTCAGGCGGGTATCCTGCGGTGTCAGGACGGCGTCCTGTCGGCTGCCATCCACCTCCACATAAAGCGCCCCGGCATTACGGACAGCCCACTGCAGCGTGATCGGCTCACCCTGCACCACGTTTTCCGTGGAAAGGGCAATGCTCAGGATTTCTGGCGCGGGGGGTGGCCCCAGCAGCAGCGCCAGCAGTCCTGCTATCACCAGCAGGACGGCCAGAATGCCCCCGGCCAATGCCCACAACCGCCAGCCGGTAAGCAGCGGTTGTGCGGTGAACGAAGCGGGGAGGGCCGCGATAAAGCCGGACGGGTTGTGTGCCCGCGCCACGATGTCAAGGTTATACCTGCGCGGCGCGCCGAACAGCATGATCTGCTGCGGCCTGATGTGTGCGCGGACGGTGAGGCGCTGCCCCGCGCCCAGCGTCACATGCGGCGGCAGAAAAGTGACCTGCAGGTTCCCGCTGCTGTCCCTGGCGGAAAAGCTGAGCTGCAGCGGGGCGTTGCCCTGATTATGGACGTAAATCGGCAGCGCTTCGCCGCTCTGGACGTGCTGGCGGCCCAGATCGATGCCAAAACCGCTGTAAGGCAGCACGCGCAGCGTCATGCTGGCATCCACCGTCTGCGTGGGGCGGGATTTGCTGCGCACGCGCACGGTGAAGGGGTAGTCACCGGGCAGCGTATCCGGCCTGCGCAGCGGTTTGAAGCTCAGCATCAGGTGCGCGGTTTCACCGGGTCCAAGCACCTGCTCGACCCGTTCCAGCCGCACCCATTCTTTTGGCACGCCGTCTATCTCGATGAAGTAGCGGTCATCTTCATCGCTCAGGTTATGGATGGCCAGCACGGTCTGGAGGTAAACACCCGGCGTCACGGGCCTGTCCAGGCCGACAAGCTCAACGCGGTAAGTGGGCTGTTCGTATTCGATCCGACGGGTGACTTCAACGTCGGTCAGGGGTTCGGTCGGATTATCGTCCGCCGGTCGGAAGATCATCCGTACCTCACCGACCAGGATTTCTTCCCCGCCGTGCAGCGGGTAGGGTTCATTGGGCGTGAGCTTCCGCCCATCCACATAGGTGCCGTTGACCGATTCCAGGTCTTGTAGGTAAACGTCCGATTCGCTCAGGAACAGGCTGGCGTGGTAGCGTGAAATGGCTGTGGCATCCAGTACGATATCATTGCCCGGCGAACGCCCGATTGCCACGTTCGGTTTGCTGAGCTGATAGCTGGCCATGGGGCCATCAGGCCAGTACACATCAAGACGCCCGTAGGTCATCACCGCTCTGCTCGCTCCCGGCAACCCCCCAGTACAGAATCTACTGTTATTGTATTCGCCTCCGGGATAATAGCAATCAACTGGTACCGTGTTTTTGAGGGTGGGGTGTGTCTGGGGACATGTATAGTGCACAAACGGCAGGCATGGGAAATTGTTTGTTGTGCCAAATGTGTAAGACACCATATTATTTTATAGTATATGTGCGACTCCGGTCATTTGTGAACGTTTTTGTTCCTCAGAAGGGGGCCCCAAAATGAAAAATCGCTTATTGTCCCTGATAGTGATCGCGTTAATCGCCTTTCTTGTCGTAGTGCCTGTGCCGGCCACCGTCGCCCAGGAAGGAGAGCAAATCCTGCTGTACGGCGGCAACCAGGACATTGATAACATTGATCCCGCCGTGGGGGAGAATTACTCGATCAATGCCGCGCTTCGCAGCCTGTATGATGCGCTGTTCATCTACCGCGGCAATGACATCGAACCCCATCTCGTCGAGTCCTGGGAAGTGAACGAGGATTCCACCGTATGGACATTCCACCTGGTGCAGAACGCCGTTTTCCATGACGGCAGCCCGGTCAATGCGGATGCGGTGGTCTATTCGTTCAACCGTATTCTGGAAATCAACGGCCCGCCGAATTACCGCTGGAGCGGCATCGCCGACGAAAACACGGCGCAGGCCATTGACGAATACACCGTTCAGTTCACCCTGACTCAGCCGTTTGCCCCCTTCATTGGCACCCTCCCCCAGCTTTTTGTGGTCAACCCGGCGATTGTTGAGGCCAATCGCGGCGATGACTTCGGCCAGAGCTATCTGCGCGAGCACGAAGCAGGTTCCGGGCCGTTCACGCAGGGGCGCTGGGAAATCGGCAATCTCTATGAATTCAATGCTGTCGAGGACTACTGGGCTGGCTGGCGCGGCGATGATCATCTGGATGGCTTCGTCTGGATCATCCAGCGCGACCCGGCCACGCAGTTGAACTCGCTGCTCTCCGGTGAAACCCAGATCGCCGATACCATTGCTGCCAGCGATGCCGATCAGGTGGAAGCCGCCGATGGCTACCGGATCGAGATCAACGGCGGCTTCTTCACCAACACGCTCAAGATGAACAACCAGGGCGAATACACCAGCGACATCAACGTCCGCCGTGCTATCGCCTATGCGATGAACTACGACGCCCTGCCGGAAGTGCAGGACATCCCGATCCAGATTCTCCCCGGCCCGATGCCGCTGAACTTCCCCGGTGCAGTCGAAGGGTTGGACGTCCCGACCTATGACCTGGATCGGGCACGCGAGTACCTCGCTCAGTCCCCCTGGCCCGATGGCGGCTTCGAACTCGATTACGTCTATGTGACCGACTTCCCCCGCGAGGAAATTCCGGGGCTGCTGCTGCTGGAAGGGCTGGCGGAACTCAACATCACGCTGAACATGGTGCCGATGCTGTGGCCGGATATGGTCGCCAGTTGCGCTGACCCATCCACCGGGCCGGATATCATCAACATCTACACCCTGCCGGCCTATCTTGACCCTGATGCTTTTCTCTATAATCAGTATCATTCCGGCCAGTGGGGGAGCTTCAATTCGTGCAGCTTCTACCGGAATGAAGAGGTTGATCGGCTGCTGGACGAGGCCCGGGTCCTCAGCGATATGGATCAGCGTCTGGAACTGTACGCCCAGGCGCAGGAGTTGATCGTGGAAGATCAGCCTTCCGTATGGATGTACACCGAAGACCAGTTGATCGCCATGAACGAATGCGTGCAGGGCTACGTCTACTCGCCCATGTACCCGGTCACCGTGCTGTTCCAGGACCTCTGGCTGGAGGGGTGTGGATAGCGGCACGCATCACGCGCTGTACTTTCCCTGAGTTTCCGCTTCCCGGCGAGAACTCAGGAATCCCAGAGCGGCACACGCCGTGCCCACATGGAGGCGACTCGATGTGGGCACGGTCAGCCGCCCCCGACACTGTTTGAGGTTTGCGCAGGGCCTGCACTTTTTTGCCCGTGATGGGACATGATGTGAGCTGGCAATGGGCCTGATTCATTACACCGCACGGCGTCTGCTGCTGGTTATCCCGCTGCTGTTGGGCCTGAGTCTATTGACTTTCACGGTTTCGCGCGTGCTGCCCGGCGACCCGGTCGGGCTGGCCGCAGGCCCACAGGCCACCGAGGAAATCAGGGAGCAGATTCGCCAGGATTTTGGCCTGGACAAGCCGCTGCCCGTGCAGTATGTGAATTACATGGCCGGGGCGCTCCGGGGCGATCTGGGCGAATCGCTTTATACACGCCACCGCGTGGCCGATGACCTGGCCACGTTTTTCCCGGCGACGCTGGAGCTGACTCTCGCGGC
>JALSTC010000188.1 GCA_026983935.1 Ardenticatenia bacterium | reverse complement strand
GCCGTGGGCAGGTCTACATCATGGGCGCTGGCCGTATTCATCGTCTCCGGCAGGTCACCCGCCGCGAATTCCACGACCTCGCCCACATCGTCATCAGGCGACCACAGCGCGTCAATGATGATCACGTGCTCATAGCCGATCATGGCCTCCATCAGGTGCAGCCCGCCGACGGCCAGCTCGATCACGTCCACTTCTGCCTCAGGCGGCAGCGCATCGCGCACCAGCCGGGCAGCATAGATACCGACACCGTCGTCACTCAGAATCGGATTACCCAGCCCGATCACCAGGGTTTTCATTGACATCACCGCTTGTGATGGGGGCAGGTGCTGCTGCACCTGCCCCCCTGCAGGCTAAGGCGTCAGATACTGCGAACGATGATCCACGATATTGCCGTCCGGGTCGCGCACGATCACTTCCAGCGGCATCTGCCCCGGCAGCGAGTGCGTCGCGCAGCTCAGGCATGGGTCATAGCTGCGGAAAGCCATCTCGATCTTGTTCAGGATTCCGTCGTTGACCTCGCCGCCGTGAATCATGGCCTGTGCCGCTTTCTTGATGCTGAGCGTGATCGGCGCGTTGTTGTTGGTTGTGCCGACGATCAGGTTCACCCTGGTCAGGATGCCGTTTTCGTCGGTTTCGTAGTGATGCGTCAGCGTGCCGCGCGGCGCTTCAACCGTACCGATGCCGACGGTTGGTTTCTCGGTGGGAATCGTCCGCACCTTCGGGCTGGTGATCTCCGGGTCCGTCGCCAGCTCAAGCATGTGCTCGGCGGCGTAGAGCAGTTCGATCAGGCGTGCCCAGTGCGTCGCCAGCGTGTGGTGGACGGGCTTGCCGCCCAGCGTCTCATAGAATTTCTCGTAGGCTTCCTGCGCATGGGGCGTTGCCATGCCGTCGGCAGCGTTCAGGCGGCTGAGCGGCGTGCAGGCGTACATTCCGGAGTCCTTGCCGTCTACAAAGCCTTTCCAGCCGACTTTCTTCAGGTAAGGATACTTGAGATAGCTGTACGGCTCCACATGCTCGGCCACATGCTCGGTGTAGTCGGCGGGCGCGTATTTGGCGAACTCCACGCCGTCGGGGTCCACCACGCGCACCATGCCATCATAGAAGTTGACATGGTTGTTGGCGTCCACCAGTCCCATGTAGTACGTCTTCTGCGTATAGGCATCGCTGAGGATCAGGTCCACATAGCCCGTGTTCTTCAGCACGATGTCATCGAAGACGTCCAGCGACCACAGGCCGAACTCGACGTTCTGCCGCGCCACTTCCTCGATGAACTGGCGTTCCTCTTCGGTGATCGGCTTGCTCATCCCACCGGGCAGCCCGGCCACCGGATGGATAGGCCGCCCGCCGATGATCTTGATCACCTCATGGTTTTGCTTGCGCGTGTTGATCACGCGCAGGCCCGCTTCCTTGCCGACGGCGGCGACCACGCCCAGGATGTTGCGCTGGGCGGCGGGCGCATCCGGCCCGACGACGAAGTCCGGCCCACCAAGGGCATAGAAGTGCGTGGTGTGGTCGGTGACGTAGAAGGCCATGTAGAACAGCTCGCGCAGCTTCTTGCCTGCCGGCGGC
The DNA here is from genome assembly GCA_026983935.1 of Ardenticatenia bacterium. GTDB lineage: Bacteria > Chloroflexota > Anaerolineae > Aggregatilineales > Ch27 > JALSTC01. Next base: position 2,479 of record JALSTC010000188.1, on the reverse strand, counting down.
GGCTCGACGTGGTACAGCGCGTCAAGTGCCTTGCTGGCGGCCATGTGATGCGCCTCCGGGCACACACCGCAGATGCGGTTGGTGATGCGTGGCATTTCTTCTGCCGGACGCCCCAGGCAGAACACCTCAAAGCCCCGCAGCTCCGGGACCTGGAAGTAGGCGTTGGCGACCTCCCCGGCATCGTCCAGGAACACCTCGATCTTGCCGTGCCCTTCCAGGCGCGTGATTGGATCAATGGTGATTCGTCTGCTCATGGTCAGCCTCCTACTCCGCCAGCTTCGGGTCCAGGTGCGGGATTTCTTCGAACGGTTCGGCGACTTTGTGGCCGTTCGCCTGCGCCAGCCGCGTGCGGTGGAGCAGGGAATGCGCCAGCCCGAAGCGATAGAAGTACCCCGCCGGGTCGGGTAGTGTATCCAGCACGGCGTCAATTTCTTCCGGCGTGTCGGCGTCAATCACCGAGGCGATGGCGCTGATCAGCCTTGCCCCGCCGTCCCGGACGCCCTCGACCGGCCCGTAGCAGCCCCGGCAGCCCATGTTCACGCCGGGGCACAGCGCCCCGCATCCGGCGCGGGTGGCGATCCCGGCGCAGAACAGCCCCTGCTCCAGCAGGCACAGATTGGGGTCGGGTTCGATCTCCTGCGGGCGGTAAAAGCGCTTGATCTTCTTTTCATGGCGCTCACGCGGGCATTCATCGCACACGGAGACATCCATGCCGATCACCGATCCCGGCGGCGGCAGCTCATTCTTGAGGATGGCTTCCACTGCCGCGATCGTCCATTTGGCCTCCGGCGGGCAGCCGGGCAGATAGTAATCCACCGGCACGACCTGATCGAGCGTGCGCACCGTGTTCCAGAAGGCGGGCAGCTCCAGCTCGCCCTCCGGGACTTCCGTGCGTGTCTGCGGCTCGATGCCATCGGGGTTGGCGGTGGAGGGGGAATCGTGATAGATGAACTGCATCATCTGCTCGCGGTCGGCGAAGTTTGCCAGGCCGGGGATGCAGCCTTCCATGGCGCAGCTCCCATAGGCGACCATGACCTTGCTCTTGCGCCGCAGCAGATGTGCCATATGTTCGTTTTCGTCGGTGCGGATCGCGCCGTTGAACAGGCAGACGTCAATTTCATTATCCGCCAGCGCTTCCACATCCTTGACTTTGAAGTCCAGCACACAGGGCCAGAAGACGATATCGAACGCTTCGGCCACGTCCAGAATTTTTTCATGAATCGCCAGTACTGAGATTTCACAGCCGCCGCAAGAGGCAGCCCAGTACAGCGCCAGCTTGGGTTTGCCGTTCTCAGCCATGAGCGACCTCCTCCGTCATGGACGGCACAGGCGTGCGCGGTGCGATGTCCTCCACCGTGTCGTGCCACTCCAGCGGGCCAAGCCGGGCGACGGCTTCCGTGATGTTGGTCACGGCCTCAACGAAATTGGGTGCTTCTGCCGCCGAAGCCCAGGCGAGCTGCACGCGATCGGGATGTACGCCGAGCTGGGCCAGTGTGCGCCGCAGCAGGGCGAATCGCCGCATTGCCTTGTAGTTGCCTTCCTGGTAGTGGCACTGGCCGGGATGGCAGCCCATCACCAGCACACCATCCGCCCCATCACGCAGCGCCTTGATCACGAAGGTCGGGTCCAGCCGTCCGGTGCACATGATGCGGATGTCACGCAGCGTCGGTGGATAGCTCATGCGGCTGGTTCCGGCCAGGTCTGCCGCGTTATAGGAACACCAGTTGCACAGAAACCCGATGATGACGGGCTTTCTTGCCCCCCATGCCGGATTGAGTGCGTTATAGTCTATCTGCATGGTTCACGCCTCCTCTCAAGCCATCTCCACCGGTTCCGGTTCAACGAAAGCGGCGTGACCGTTGCCCGCGCGCCTGTCGTACAGCAGGCCTTCGATCTGAGACATGATGGCCTCGTAGGTGAAGTGCTGGCCGTTGATCACCTGGCTGGGGCAGGCGGCCACACAGGTGCCGCAGCCCTTGCACAGCGCCGGGTTCACACGGCTGACGCCCTGCTCCTCGATGTAGTCAATCGCGCCGTAGGGGCACAGATTGTTACAGATGCGGCAGCCGGAACAGCGCTCCTCATCAATCACGGCACGCACCGGTTCGATTTCGACTTCCCCGCGTCCAAGCAGGCTGAGCACACGGGCTCCCGCCGCCGCGCCCTGCGCGACGCTGGCCGGGATATCTTTTGGCCCCTGGCAGGCCCCGGCGATGAACACGCCGTCCGTCATGGTGGCGATCGGGTCCAGCTTGGGGTGGCGCTCGATGAAGAAGCCCGCCTGTGAGCAGCCGATGCCGAATAGATGCGCCACTTCGTCGGAGTCGGCCTGCGGCTCCATCGCCCCCATCAGGATGACCATATCCACCGGGATGCGGCGCTGCATGCCAAGCAGGGTGTCCTCGACCTGCACGATCAGCTTGCCTTCTTCGTCGGGGCTGCGTGCAGCGTCGGTGACCTCGGCCACACGACCCCGGAT
>JALSTC010000187.1 GCA_026983935.1 Ardenticatenia bacterium | reverse complement strand
ATTTTATCAGATTGCAGCGTTCAAAGAAAAGAAAGGATGGCGGCGCTTCATCCCCACGGCTAAAGCCGGGGGCTTCCGCGCCGTTTTTTCGGTAAACTTCTGGGCGCTGCGCTGCTATTCAGGAAGGAGACACCATAGATGACGAAGCCGAGGGTTTTTGTGACACGCCGCATCCCGGAGGCCGGGCTGAACCTGCTGCAGGAAAGCTGCGATGTGCGCGTATGGGAGGACGAATTACCGCCGCCACGTGAGGCGCTGCTGCGGGAAGCCGCCGACGCGGAAGGACTGCTCTGTCTGCTCTCCGACCGTGTGGACGCCGCGCTGATGGATGCCGCGCCGCAGTTGAAGGTGATCAGTAACTTTGCCGTCGGCTTTGATAACATTGACATTACCGCTGCCACGCAGCGCGGCCTGCCGGTCGGCCATACACCCGGCGTGCTGACCGAAACGACCGCCGATCTGGCCTTCGCCCTGCTGATGGCCGCTGCCCGGCGGATTGTCGAGGCTGTGCACTACGTGCAGGAGGGGCGCTGGAAGACCTGGGGGCCGATGCTGATGCTCGGCCAGGACGTGCACGGCGCGACACTGGGCATCATCGGGCTGGGGCGCATCGGGCAGGCCGTTGCCCGGCGGGGGCGCGGCTTTGACATGCGCGTGATCTATCACGGCGGTTCCAATGAGGAGGCGGCCCGCGCCATCGGTGCGGAGCGCCGCCCACTGGATGATCTGCTGGCCGAGGCGGATTTCATCAGCCTGCATGTGCCGCTCACACCGGAGACACATCATCTGATTGATGCCCGCGCCTTCGAGCGAATGAAGCCCACCGCCGTGCTGGTCAATACAGCACGGGGCGGCGTGGTCGATTCAAAGGCGCTGTATCACGCCCTCAAGAGCGGCCAGATCGCCTATGCCGCGCTGGATGTGACCGATCCGGAGCCGATCCCGCCGGACGATCCGCTGCTGACGCTGGAGAACTGCCTGATCGTGCCGCACATCGGCAGCGCCACACACGCCACCCGCAGCCGCATCGCGCTCATCGCAGCACAGAACGTGCTGGCCGGGCTGCACGGGGAGCGTCTGCCGCACTGCGTCAACCCGGAAGTCTACGGCGCACAGCGCTAATTTAGCGCGGCCAGCCATGCCTCGATCAGTGCTCGTGTGGCGTCCGGCGCAGAGAGCGGGAAGAGGTGGCCGTGACCCGGCACGGTGGCATACGTGGCCTCCGGCAGCAGTTCATGCATTTTGCTGGCCGCCTCTGCTGTGAACGTGTCGGTCGTCTCTCCGGCGATCACCAGGGTGGGCAGCAGGCCGCGCAGCCGGGGCACGATCTCCCATATCCGGGTGTCAATCGTCTCGTAGTAGTGCGCTTCCCATTCCGGCGACCAGGCCAGTTCAAGGCCGCTGCCGTCCTCCGCAAGGCGCAGGGTGCTCTCCACGTAATCGCGCAGTGCCCGGTCGGACCAATCACGGAACAGGGGCTTGGCCCGCCAGTAGAAAAAAGCCTCTTCTTCATCGGCAAAGCGGCTCCGGCGGCGGCGAGCGCCAACCGCCAGCGGCATCTGATCGAGCACGCCCTGCCGCCGGGCCTGTTCCACCATGGCCAGCACCGGCGGCGGCAGGACGGTCGGGTCCAGCAGACACAGGCCCCGGAAGCGCTCCGGTTCCTCAATGGCTGCCAGCATGGAAGCCACGCCGCCGAATGAATGGCCGACGGCGATCACGTCTGTCAGGTCATAGACCCGCAGCCCGGTCAGCAGGTCATCGGCCAGCGCCTGCCAGGAATCCGGCTTTTCCAGTGTGTCGCTCTCCGGCCACAGGGCACGCGGCGGCAGCGACACGACACGATAGCGCACGGTCAGCGGCAGCAGCAGGCCCTTGTAGCTCCCCGGCGGGAAGCCGTTGGCGACTGCCAGATGAATCACCGGGCCGGAGCCGCCAAATTCGTAAATCGGTTGGGGCATGGGTTCGTCTCGCTTGTGCATCTGCTCAGAGAATCGGTAGCTGTGTCAGGTGGATGAATGTTATCACCTGTCCTTCAAATGCGCCCGGCTGTTCCAGGTGAATGGTGTGCCCGGCGTCGGGGACGATGTCAAGCTGCGCATGGGGCAGCCGGGCCTGCATCTGCTTTGCGATGCGGGCAAATTTGGCATCCAGTTCGCCCGCCATCAGCAGGACGGGCTGCCGCACATGAGTCAGATCGTCCCACAGCGGCGGCTGCACGCCCGTGCCCATCCCCCGCAGACTGTTCGCCAGCCCGTGCGGACGGTTCCGCAGGCGCTGTGCCCGCAGTTGCTGGCGGACGGCTTCCGGCAGCCGCTTCTGGCTGGCAAAGAGGGGGAGATTCTCCCAGTAGCTGACAAAGGCGGCCACACCCTCGCGCTCGATGGCATCGGCCAGCGCCTCATCGCGCTTCCGGCGGGCCAGCCGCTCCTGCGCCTCGGCCAGCCCCGGCGAGGCGCTCTCCAGGATCAGCGTCTTGACCAGATCGGGGTAGTGCACGGCCATGTACAGGGCCAGCCTGCCGCCCATCGAATAGCCCAGCAGATTGACCGGCGAAGCGGTGAGCGCCTGCAGCAGCTTCGCCAGGTCGCGGGCGACGGCGGTCATCTCATAGCGGGCCGGGTCCGGGGGTGCATCGGAGCGCCCGTGCCCCGGCAGATCGATCAGAATCGCCGTCGTGTACTGCTCCAGGTGCCCCACCAGCGGATGCCAGTTCTCCACGCTGCCGGTGAAGCCGTGCAGCATTACCAGCGGCACGCCGCTGCCGTGCACGTCCACATTATAGTTGAGGCCATTGACCGTGATCCGCGTCACTGGAACAGCTCCCCGACTTTATCGCGCCGGACTTTACCGGAGGCCGTCTGTGGCAGCGCGTCCACAAAGCGCACGCGGCGGGGCAGCTTGTACCCGGCCATGTGCTGCCTGCCGAAGGCGATCAGGGTTTCAGCGTCGAGCGCCGCGCCTTCATGCAGCACGACGGCAGCCGCCACCTGCTGGCCCCATTCGGGATGATCCAGGCCGACCACGCAGATCGCTTTCACGGCGGGATGTGCCCGCAGCACATCTTCCACTTCCGCCGGATAGACGTTTTCCCCGCCGCTCACGATCAGGTCGCTCCTGCGCTGCACAGGCCACAGATCGCCATCTTCATCCAGATAGCCGAGATCGCCGGTGCGCAGTGCACCGCCGCGCAGCACCTGCGCCGTGGCCGCGTCGTCCCCATAGTAGCCGGGCATCACCGTCGGGCCGCTGACCACGATCTCGCCGACCGTGCCGGGCGGAACCGGATTCCCGGCCTCATCCACCACGCGCACGGCGGTGAACAGCAGCGGTTTGCCCACACTGCCCGGCTTGCGTCGCACGGCGTCCGGCAGGGCCGTCGCCACCTGCGAAGCTGCTTCGCTGAGGCCGTAGGTCGCCGCCACCGGGATATTCGCCGCCGTGCAGCGGGCGATCAGATCGGGCGGTGCGGCAGCGCCGCCCAGCAACACCAACCGCAGCGTGTCCCGCCACTGCGGGCCGCCCCCGGCTTCCAGCAGACGGTGCAGCATGGTTGGCACGAGCGAGATCAGCGTGATCGGGTGGGTGCGCAGCGCATGGTTGACCGCGTCCACATCGAAGCCGTTGTGCAGTTCCACTGCCGTGCCGTAAAGCGCACTGCGGATGAGGATGCTCAGGCCGCCGACGTGATACAGCGGCAGGACGCACAGCCAGCGATCATCCGGCAGCACACCGAGTCGATAGGCTGAGGCCATCGCGCTGTAGAAGACGTTGCGGAAGGTCAGCACCGCGCCTTTCGGCCTGCCGGTCGTCCCGGAGGTGAAGATGATGGCAAACGGGGCATCCAGCCGGATTTCGCCTGTCGCCCATCTGCTATATCCTGCCTCCTGCTTCTGGCCCCCTGCCGCTGCCAGATCGCGGGCGGCCAGCAGCACCCGGCCCGGCGCGGCCAGTTGGGCGGCGGTTTGCGCCGCTGCGTCATCGTAGATCAGGGCGCGAGGGGCGGTTTTCTCAAGCTGCCAGCCGATCTCGTCCGCCGTCAGGCGCGTA
>JALSTC010000186.1 GCA_026983935.1 Ardenticatenia bacterium | reverse complement strand
ATGCATCCGCTTGTTTTATGCGGGCAGTGATCTGAGTGCCTTTGCCATGAGTGGATTGGATATTGAGCGTACCACCGACCAGCCGAATGCGTTCGGCCATGGTCATCAAACCATAGTGACCGTCAGTTGCCAGCTCTGATGGATGGCTCGGTACGCTGAACCCACAACCATCATCCTCAATTTTCAACACAATATCTGTACCGACTTCCAGGGTGACGTGAACATGAGATGCTGCGGCATGACGTAGAACATTGGCAAGGGCCTCCTGTGTGATTCTGTACAGAGCCACTTCAATATCCGGCGGCAGGCGATCTGATGTACCGATATGTGCAAAAGAAACCGAAAGCGAGGTATCCCGGTCGGTGTCACTACAGAGTGTTTGCAGCGCCGGTACCAACCCCAGGTCTTCCAGGTAGGTGGGACGCATATTCCGAATCAGCCTCCGGACTTCGTCCAACATCTGGTTGACCATTTGACGCAGCTCCTGCAGGCGTTCTTGAGCCGCCAGCGGGTTTTCTTTGTATTGGCGCTCGATAAGTTGAATTTGTTGGCCCAGCACGATCAAAGTTTGAACGGTCTCATCATGCAGCTCACGTGCCAATCGAGTGCGCTCATTTTCCTGCCCTTGAGTGAGCGCCCCAATATAGCTCTGGCGGGCGTGCTCCGCTTGCTTCACACGCTGCGCCATGCGAACAAGCGCAGCCTGCAAATCCTTAATTTCGGCAATGCCTCCAACCGGAGACTGGATCGCGTCATAGTCACCCCATGCTAGCTGGGACGCCCTGGCCTCCAGCCGTTGAAGGGGGCGGACAATGCGCCAGACGCCCAGGGTAAGCGCCAGGATCGAAATGAACGCTGCGGGTAACAGAATAAACGGGGTATTCTCCGAGAGTCTGAGAGTTGCGGTTGTGAGTTCCTCCCACGGTTCGGTGACGATCAATGCCCAGCCCGCCAGATCAATGGGGCTGAAAGTAACGATCAACTGGGTGCCACTGGTATGGGTGACATAAAGAGCGCCGCTTTCTCCATTAATGGCTCGATCAATGCTTCTCTGGGTGGCCGTTGTGTAATCCTGGTCTGTCGGGCCAGAACGGAAGATAAGCTGTGCGTCCGGGGCAACCAGCAGCACTTCGGTGGATGTTCCACTTCGTAATGGGGAAAGCAGCCCTGGAATGTCGAGACTGTGCACCGAAAACGCGCCAACCAGCCTTTGATCAGTTTCACCCAGAGGATAAGAAACCACAAAATAAGGTTCCTCCCCCCGACGAAAAAGGGCGATTGTTCCACTATCCTGAGGAACCCAGTTCCATGATTCTCGCGGCTGCCAGCGCCACAAGATTGTGTTCTGGTCGTCGACGAGGAGCAGGCCGTAATCAAACATTGACTGTAACAATGGCACATCGGCCAAGATGTGGTTGCTCAATATAAGGTCAGCATTCCACGTGGAGATAGATTGCAGCATTTCGATGTGATGCAAAAGGCGTTCGGTCAGGGTAAGCGCCGCAATTCTTGTTGCACGCTCATCTCGCTCGCCGATAAGACTGCGCATTTCCTGATCATGGACGGAGACACCGCTGAATGTCACCAGTATCGAAAGAGCGAGCAATGACACAATGACAAAGCCAACAATCTGTGCTGGCAGACCAGCCAGGGTATGGAGTAGTGTACGCATGATCAATCAAGGCTGAGTAAATGGAGGGTAACCGCCCGGGAGACCATTTCAGTACGTCCACTTACATTCAGCTTGCCGTAAATATTGGCCAGATGTCCCTGGACAGTCCGATCGCTTATCTTCAGTTGATAAGCGATGGCCTTATTCGTCAATCCCTGGGCAGCCAGATACAGAACCTCTTTCTCCCGGGGTGTTAGCGGATCGATCAGTGGTGGCGTCGCCGTATTGGACTTGTCGGCCTTGCTCAACAACCGCTCATTAAACACACGCCGCCCCTCATAAACGGCCCGAACAGCCGAAACGATTTCTTCTGCATCAGCGGATTTCATCACATACCCATTGACACCGGCCTCAATTGCCGCCCGGATATAGGGATCATCATCATAGGCCGTCAGGATCAACAGGCCGGCGGGATGATTTTCAGCCCTTAGCTGGCGGGCCACCTCAATGCCGGATGAATCGGGCAGTTTGATGTCCAATACGGCGACATCGAAAGCGATAGTGCTGGCCAGTGCCAGCGCTTCGGCAGCGTTTCCAGCTTCCCCGACGACTATGATGTCCCCCGGCTCTTCCAGAAATTCGCGAATCCCCCGGCGCACAATTTGATGGTCATCAACCAATAGAACCCGGATTACAGCATGCATGTTATCTCCCCTGGAGTGTTCTCCATCCTTCAATTGGGGGGCGCTGCCTCTACCCATATGGAAGCCTGGGGCCATGCCGGGTCGTTTGTTTGCAGGAATATTCCAAAGCGCACCCCATCGGTTGAGCTGAAACCGATCATGTCATTTAGCAGATCAAGGTGGACTTGCAGCAAGGCGACATGACCGGGCGGAATCACGCTGGATGTGAGATAGGCGTGCATACATGGGCAGCTTGTGGTCAGACCCGTGATATGCAGGACATCCACCCCCGTGTTACGCACGACAAACGTATGACTGTAACGCCATTCAGTGTCCCCATAGTTCAGTGTAACGTCCGTTTGAGGAATTTCAAGCTGAGGGTGTGGGCTGAGGGATATTGGAGATGTACTGAGATACTGCTGAACAGGCGAATTAAATTCACTTGACAGCGGGTAATCAAATACGACTTCATCAGCCTTGTAATCCACTTCGGCCCGCAATGCAGGTGCGTCTTGCGGATATCCAAAAACCATGAGCAGAACGGCCATGACAATCGCAAGCACGACAGAGATGGGGAGGTAATCCGTTCGCCAGGGAAGATATGGGGCCAGCTTCAAAACAATATCTCTCTTATAACAAACAGCGGGTTAAAAGCAGTATAGCAAAGCGCAGCGCGATCCACCCCCGCCAAACGGCGCATGGGCTGCGCCAGCCCTTGTGGCATTGCGAACAACGGGATGGTTTCAGCCGCTCATTTGACTGCTTCAAAGACAGTCCCTTCAGGAACACCAGCAGGCCCCCAGATGAACCATTGGGGGCCTGCCGGGTGATATAGTTCAGACTGAAAACTGAAATTGCGCTATGCGTCGTCGCCTTCTGCGTCAGGCACGTAAGGCATCATGCCGTTCGGTATAAAGTTCAGGTTGAGTCCGGGCGTGGCCTCATAGGCCAGCTCAGGATGCGGGCCGCCGTCGAGTGTGAAGCTGGACACCGCAATGTGCCTGAGCCACACGACCTTGTCAGGGTGCAGGGAGCCATCTTCCGCGCTTGCCAGTTCATGGTAGTGCACAAATCCCTGAGAAGCGTACCAGGCCGCCTTTTGTGGAGTCCAGGTATCAATGACCGCATTCACAACGTAGAGCAGTTCGCCGTCTGGCGCGTCAGATGACCACCACTGCGCTGCCCCACCTGGGCCGGTGTTGTAGTGCAGGCCAAGCAGTTCAGTAGGGGTCAGTTGTGTCCAGTAGTGTCCCGGGAGATCAGATTCGCCGTTAGGGCCTTCTGGTGGGCCAGCCAGGTAGTAATCCTCGCCATCGACCGTGAGCCGAATACCGTGCACGAATCCTTCGTTCTCTTGCGCGCCGGCGGGCAGCGCTGCAAGGATCATGCCCACTATAACAGCCAGCGTTGCAACACTCATCCAGATTGCGAGGTTCTTCTTATTCATATCTTTCTCCTTAACATATCATGTTCTAACCTCATTATATTGACAACCTCGCAGACCTTTTTCTTACCTGATCTGTTCATTTCCGTATACCAACAACGCTCTTTGGTGACAGCCGCCAGGGGGGAAGGCATCAATATCCCCTTCCCCTACCTGCCGCCGGGTATGGTATCCAATTCATATTTGGTTTGGCCTAACCGTCAGCTTCAAGAGCCGCCAGTTCTTCGTCAATGATGCCTTCAAAGACGGGCAGGGGCTGTGCACCGCTGACAAAGCGCCCGTTGATGAAAAATGAAGGCGTTCCATTGGCTCC
>JALSTC010000185.1 GCA_026983935.1 Ardenticatenia bacterium | reverse complement strand
GGATGATCGGCGGCGGCAGTCTCCGCGAAGGGGACGGGCGTATCATCGCCGTATACCGACGAAGTCGAAGCGCAGACGACCAGCTCAACGCCATTGCGGCGGGCGGCTTCCAGCACGTTGACCGTGCCCAGCGTGTTCACCTCGGTATAGACCGGCCCCATTTCGATGCTGGCCCGCACGTTCGCCAGCGCCGCCAGGTGCAGGATGCGGCGGACGTGGTGCTCTGTGATCACACGCATCATGGCGTCAAAGTCGCGGACATCGGCTTTGATCACGGTGGCATGGGGAGAAGCCTCCAGCGGCTGCACATTGGCATATTTGATGGCCGGGTCGTAGTAGTCGTTGAAGTTATCCACAACCACCACGCGCTGCCCGGCCTCCGCCAGTGACCGCGCCACGTGGCTGCCGATGAACCCGGCCCCGCCGGTGATGAGTATGCTCTCCAAAATGACACCGCCTCCTGTTCATTGAAACGCCTGCGGATTATAGACACACAGCTACAGGCAGGCAAACCACCTATTCCCCGGCAGCGATCTTCGCCAGCGCCTCGCGGGCGGCTTCCCGGACGGCCTCCGACTCATCCTGCAGGGCGGCGGTCAGCGCCTCAACGGCATAGCTGCTGCCAAGCCAGCCCAGGGCTACCGCCGCCCTGCGCCGTACTTCGGCCACCGGATCGTCCAGCGCCCCGATCAGCGGCCTGACGGCCCGTGCGTGGCGAGTCAGCCCCAGCGCCAGCACCACACCCCCCCGCACGACCGGATCGCTGTCTGCCAGCGCCCGGCGCAGCCCCTTGATAGCCGCCTGCCCTATCCGGCCCAGCGCTGCCGCTGCCCGCCCGCGCACGGCAGAATCGGGATCGTCCAGCAGCGCGATCAGCGGTTCGACGGCCTGCCCGCCCATTCGGCCCAGCAGGCGCACGGCTTCATCATGCGCGGCAAAGCTCCGGCACGGATCGCGCAAAATAGCGATCAGGGCTGTGAGATTACGTGGTCGGCGGGCCACTGTTCCTTCCTTGATCATCTACGAAAAATATCTAAAATAACCTCAATTCGGGATAAACAAGTAGAACCAAGAATCGGGCGATTGTGGCCTCATTTTCCTTGTTTTCTGAATTAGATCAGCACAAGCCCACTTCATTCCGGCTCAAAAGCACATCTGCCGAGGCCCAAGAACCGTTATCCCGAACCCAGGCAAAATCAGTGTTTCACTGCACCCATCCAAGAGGGCACTGCGTTATGATCCAGTATAAAATCCTCGACCCTTTCAGACTACTATGAAGCTATAACCCAATACATATACATATCGCAGGCTGACAGCCCGCTGGTAACCAAGAAACCCACGTACCATGAACTTCTCTCTCCGACAGAAGCTTGCTGATCTTGGAAAGACCTATCAGCACATCGCTATCGATCCCGCTCACTCTGTGCAAGACCCAGAGCGATATATCAAGTCGCGATGGCTGGCCGCCGCAATACTCGGTCTGTTTCCATTTGGGCTGGTGATCGCACTTTTGCCAGCACTGATTGATCCTGCACGGTTTGTCTGGATCAATCCGGGTGTTGTCCTCATGCTGCTGACCGCCGGCATCGGCCTCATCCCCTACGCGCTCAGCCGCTATGGATATTATGAAATCGCCACACTGATCGCCACGATCTCCACAACCGCAATCGTCCTGCTTTCTGCGCTTTCCAGCTATGGTATTGTCACGTTCAAATACCTGCTGCTGCCGATCCTGCTCGTCAGCATCTTTCTTTCTGCCAGGATAAGGCAGTTATACACCGCCCTGAGTATGATTGGCGTGCTGACCGTCATATTTCTGCTGCCGCGTCCACTTGATATAGAGGTACTGCTCGACACGTTGAGCTTCCTCTGGGTGGGCATCAATCTGATCATGGTGCTGGACTATGCCCGCAGTGCACTGGAAAAGAAACGGGTAGAAGCGCTGCGGCAAGCCAACCAGGCGCTGGAAGAAGAAATTGCCGAACGGAGAAAAGCGGAGCACTCCCTGCGCCTGCTCTCCACTGCCATCGAACAGAGCAGCGAGGGCATCGTCATCACCGACCTGGATGGCAACATTCTTTTCGCCAATGAAGCCAAGGCCAGGCTGTTTGGGCAGAAAGTCGAATCGCTCCTCGGCCAGCCAATCAGTGTCCTGGTTTCTGCTAAACAGGCCCCTATCCTGATCGCACACCTGCAGCAGATAAAAGAACGTAAGGATATCAGTGACCAGTTCGAGACCACCCGGGCAGATGGTACGGTATTCCCGGCACACTACCGAAGCTCCCTTGTCCGCGATGAAAATGGACAACCCGTTGCTATAATCCATCTCCTGCGCGATATCTCCGACCTCAAACAACTGGAGCAGCAGCGCATTGCGCTGACGTTGGAAAAAGAGCGTATCAACCTCCTGACACACTTCATCACACACATCTCTCATGAATTCCGGACCCCCCTGGCCAACATCAACACCAGTCTTTACCTGCACGCACGGCTGAAGGACCCGGAAAAACGGGCCGCCCAACTGAATATCATCCGGGAACAGGCCGCCCAAATCAAGAATCTGATCGAGGCCATCCTGACCATGGTCCGGTTGGACAATCACAGCACATTCACATTCGCGCCCTGTCATCCGGAGACATTCATCCACAATATCGAGGAAGAGATGCGCCCGCTGGCGGAGGCAAAAGACCTGTCATTCACCATCGAACTGGCACCAGGCATCCCCTCACTTATTGTAGATTCGCAGATGCTGCATCTGGCACTGACACAGATCGTGCGCAATGCCATTATGTATACTTCGGAAGGCGCCGTCACTATTCGCGTGGACAGACAGGGAGAGTTCGTCACCATAGCAGTCCATGACACAGGTATCGGCATAAGGCCAGACGACCTGGCGCACATCTTTGATCGCTTTTACCGCTCAGAGACGGCGCGTTCCATCCGGGGCATGGGTCTCGGGCTGGTCATGGCTCGCAAGGCGATCGAAGGGCATGGAGGGCGCATTGAAGTGGAAAGCACCCCCGGTGAGGGAAGCACCTTCCGCATCCTGCTGCCGTTAGAGGCACAGCCTCACCCCCGACCCTAGGACAGCACCCGGCGGCGGTCATCGAAGCGGTGCAGGCCCACCTCTTCCGCGATGCGCCGCGCCTCAATGACCTCGCTCATCGTGACCGGGCGGCTGAGCGGCCCCATGTCTTCATGGGCAGCGCGGTAGGCCGGGCGGTACTGGCCCATGATATTGACGTAAGTATCCGGGGAGACCTGCTTTGCCAGAAAACGCATGATGGCCTTCGTGCCCGCCAGCCCACCGGGCAGCACCAGATGCCGCACCAGCAGGCCGCGCCGGGCCAGCCCCGTCTGCGGATCAATGACCAGATCACCGACCTGACGATGCATCTCGCGTACGGCACGGCGGTTGTGGCGGGGATAATCCGGAATCTTGCTGTAGCGCCGCCCGATGACTGCATCGCTGTATTTCATGTCCGGCATGTAGATGTCAATCACGCCGTCCAGCAGCGCCAGCGCCTGGGGCGAATCATAGCCGCCGGTGTTGTAGACCAGGGGCAGCCGCAGCCCGGCCTGCGCCGCGATCAGGACGGCAGCCAGAATCGGCGCGACAACGTGGCTGGGTGAGACAAAATTGATGTTATGGCAGCCCTGCGCCTGCAGCTCCAGCATCATCGCCGCCAGGTCTTCCGGTTCGACCGCCAGGCCCTCCGCGTCCGGCCTGCTGATGTCATGATTCTGGCAGTACTGGCAGCGCATATTGCAGCGGACGAAGAAGATCGTGCCGGAGCCGCGCCAGCCGCGCAGGCAGTCTTCCTCCCCCATATGCGGGAAGTAGCTGCTGACCAGCGCCTTTTCCCCCGTCTTGCAGACTCCGGTCTGCCCGGCAAGTCGGTTGGCGCGGCACTTCCAGGCACAGAGATCGCAGGACTTCATATGCTCGTATGCCGCTTCGACGCGGCGCGCCAGTTCACCGCTGTGCAGCAGTTTGAGGTATGCCGGTTGGAATTCGGTCATGGGTCCGCCTCTGTCTCGCGCCTGTCCTTTCCCTATATT
>JALSTC010000184.1 GCA_026983935.1 Ardenticatenia bacterium | reverse complement strand
CATAAACCCGGGGCAGATCACGACGGTCGTTTGTGACGATGAGGTCTGGGCCGTCGGCGATGGCAGGGGGGCGATTGCAGGCGGCGGCAGTGACGGCGACAGCGGCACAGCCGGTGGGGCCACGACAGGTGGGGCCACGACTGGCGGAGGCAGCGTGGCTACAGGGACCATTGGCTGCACAGGGGCGACGGAAATTCCCGGAAGACTCAACGGCTGCATGGACATCTGTCCACCGGGCAACTGCACCGGAGGAATAGGGGGAACACCTTCCGGAATTTCCAGCGCAGGCGGCGTGACCAGCGTAATACCGGGCACGGTCAGCACAGACGGATTGAGCGTTGCAAGCGGTATAAACGGGACACCCGAACTGCATCGCTGCTGATATGCCGCCGTGCCATCCCATGTACCGGCCTGATGGGAGGATGCCGTGATCGGCCCGAGATCAGCAAAGGCCGAATCATAGAAAACCTGGGTGCCGTCTATGAACAGCTCCATCTGCGTGACCAGCCATGGATCATCTCCCGTACTGCCGGCCCCCTTCACGATGCGCCAGCCGGTCATCTGGCAAAAGTCCATCGGGACCTGGAAGAGATAAGCATCGGTCTGGTTGGGCTGCAAGTCTCCGGGCTGATCAAGGGCGTACCAGTATGGTGAGGCAGAAAACGGCCCTTCCAGCAGAAAATACGGCGTGTCCAGAGTACCGTCGCTGCCAGTTGTGAGGATCAATTCGACCGATGTCATCGGGCAGCGGCTGCGGTACTCCGCCGTGCGGTCCCATGTACCGCCGCGCCAGCCCGTCTCTGTGATCGCCGAACCTTCATAAAATACTGTGTCGAACCACACCGTTACTCCATTCAGGGACAGATACATCTCATTACCCAGCCAATCATCACCTGTCCCGGCAGGGCCGGTAGGCGAAAGCGTCAACTTGAAGGCATAGATGTCGCAGAATCCCATCGGGACGGTGAAGCGGTAGGTATCCGTCCGCCCGGGTTGTAAGTCTCCGGGCTGATCGAGCATGACCGCATAAGGGGTGGGGAAATTGCCGCTCAGCTCAAAGATCAGGTTATCCACAGTACCATTGCTGCCAGTCACGAGTGTCAGTTCGACAAGCGTTTCCGCTGGCATGGTTGGCGTGGGGCCCTGCGCATAAGCGACAGGCACATTCAATTGGGGTACAGTGACAGCAACAATGACCAGAACAACAATCAATAAACTAATACTCCCGGAACGCATCGTATTCCTCCTGTTACTGTTTCCCCCCAGTTCTTTTTCGGCAGCCTGAAAAATGGTTGTTACCCCCAAGTTACCAGCAGCATGAGCGCTGCCAGAAATACACTGCTGTCACGATCATTGTACGCTCATATTCACCATTCAAACCATATGACTTTTGTCCATTCTGTGGAATGCAAAAAGGACTCCCGCGAGTGGAGTCCTTTTTGCGCCGCAAATGTATCAACCTCACCCGATGCGGGTCACCGCACCACAGTACTCGCACACAATCTGAGACATGCCCCGCGTGATGGGCATTGAAAATGGTGCGCCGCAGCTCGCACATTCAGTCGGTGCACTGCGCACGGCTTCCAACACCCCAGGATCAACCTCAAGCGCACGCTCCTGGTCGATCTCACCGGCAATCGCCCGCCGCAACTGCTGGGCATACCAGTTGGCATTAATGCCGCCTTTGACTTCCAGCGTCGTGGGATTACCAGGCCCGCCGGAGCTGAACTCCAGATAAATCATGTCTTTGCCGCCCAGCATGCCCTTCTTTTCCGCCTTCACATCGGCAATGGCAGCCAGCGGCACTTCCCAGGCAATGCCCTGCACCTTCTTGCCGCCAAAACCCAGAAAGCCGCCTTCTTTTTCCCGGCGCTCAAAGATCAGACGCTGGTCGGTAATGTAGATCAGGCCGTCGGGATCGTCCTTCCCTTTGCCAGTCTTGACCCACTCCGCCTTGGCAACCATATAGACGGCTTCGGTCGCGCCAAAATCGAAGGTGGCTTCATCGGCCATATCCATGTACCAGTTAAACTTGCGGATCTGCTGCGTGATCTCATTCAGGTCTCGATCCACATGACCATAAAGCGCATCGATCCGCTTTTCCGCCCCTTCGACTTCACTCTCAAGTGCATCAAGCTGACCTTCTACCTGCGTGACCAGGTGGCGCACCCCGGCCTCGGCAGCACCGGGAGCCGCCATCTTGGCCACAAGGGGGTCAAGTTTTGCGACGGCTCCGCGCAGCCGCTCAACTTCTTCCTGCACCTGGCGGTCTATGCGCTCACGGACTTCGTTCCACTGCGCCTGCAGTGCTTCTGCCCGCGAGCCAAGATAACCGGCAAAAGCATAACCGCGGTCACGCAGTTTCTGGATTTCACCGGGCATTCCACTGATGCCTGTCGCCGTTTCCCCCAGTTTGCGGGCAGCCTCTGTAAAGGCCGCTTTATCCCGAAGCTGATCATAACGGCGCTGCAGTCGGCTCACCTGCTGTTGTAATTCACTATTTGCAGTCATCGCCCACTCCGAACCTCATATGCAAACAAGACCTATGCCACAGGAGGTTTATATACCCACAAGGCACAAAAGGCCAGCGGACTCTTCCAACCACAGCATGAGCCGTACCCCTTTCACGAGTTCACTCTGCACTACCAACTTTTGCTCGCAGATAAGCCTCCATAAACTCATCAAGCCGTCCATCCAGCACAGCCGTCGTATTGCCGGTTTCGTAACCCGTGCGGTGGTCCTTCACCATTTGATAGGGATGCAGCACATAGGAGCGGATCTGATTCCCCCACTCCGCACCGATGTGCTCCCCCTTCAACGCCGCCATTTCGGCTTCCTGCTTCTGCTGCTCCAGAGACAACAAGCGCGCTTTGAGAATCTGCATTGCACGCTCGCGATTCTGGGTCTGGCTGCGCTCATTCTGGCAGGACACAACGATACCCGTCGGCACGTGCGTGATGCGGATCGCCGTTTCGTTCTTCTGGACGTGCTGCCCGCCTGCCCCACTGGCACGAAAAGTTTCGATCTGCAGGTCTTTTTCGTCAATCGTCACATCAATTTCTCCCTGCACATCAGGCCAGACCTCCACCAGGGCAAATGATGTGTGGCGACGATTGGCCGCATCAAAAGGACTCAGGCGCACCAGACGATGAACACCGCGTTCAGATTGGAGATAGCCATAGGCGTAGTCACCGGCAACTCCCAAGGTCACACTCTTGATGCCAGCCTCATCACCTTCCATTTGGCTGAGAATGTTCACCTTGTAACCATGCTGCTCCGCCCAGCGCACATACATGCGCATCAACATCTGCGCCCAGTCCTGGGCATCCGTCCCGCCTGCGCCAGCATGAATGGCCAGCAGGGCATCCTCAGAATCGTAGGGGCCAGAAAGCAGCGCATGAAATGAAAGCTGCTCCACAGTTCGCTCAAGTTGCTCCGTCTCTGCTGTCAGGTCATCCAGCAGCGAATCATCGCCTAGCTCCGCCAGTTCAAGGCTTTCCTCGATTTGATGGGCCACATCCCGCCAGCGCGACACTTCATTGCGCAGCCGGGAGAGCTGCCGCATCACTCGCTGTGCCGCCCCGGCATCATCCCAGAAGCCCGGCGCAGCGGATTGCTTCTCAAGTTCTTCGATTTTGTGTTCAAGTGCAGGGATGTCAAAGACGCACCATAAGGTGGTCAATAGCTTCACGCAGTGCGTTCAGTCGGCTGATCAGCGCTTCCATGTGCTCTACGCTCCCTTTTCCGCCAGCTTCTCCTCATCCTCGTCAAACAAACTGGCGACGAATTGGTCCGGATTGAAGAAAAGCAGATCATGTATACCTTCGCCAACACCGATGTAATGAATCGGCAGCTTCAACTCCTGATAAATGGCAAAAATCATGCCACCCTTGGCCGTGCTGTCAAGTTTGGTGACAATGGCTCCCGTTACATCCACCGCTTCCTGAAAATGTCGGGCCTGCGCAAGCGCATTCTGCCCTGTCGTGCCGTCCAGCACCAACAGTGTTTCATGCGGCGCATCGGGGATGACCTTCTGGATCACACCGCGCACTTTGCGCAGCTCT
>JALSTC010000183.1 GCA_026983935.1 Ardenticatenia bacterium | reverse complement strand
ATGCCGGATGACATCCACCTCGCTGACCTCCGGCAGATCAAGCTCATCGCGCAGCAAATCCTGCGGCAGTTCAGCGGTAGGAACATCCACCTCCGGCAGAATAACCCCACAGCGACCCGGCGCGCTCAGTTCATAGATCAGCGGTTCAACTGGCTTGCTCATGCGGCCGCCTCCTTCAATGCATCCACCAGCGCGTCAATTTGCTCGCGCGTGTTCATCTCGGTCACGGCGATCAGCATCGTATCCTGCAAATGGGGGTAGTCCTGCCCCAGATCGTAACCACCGATGATGCCCCACTCGTGCAGCAAGAACTCATTGATTTCCGCCACCGGTTTGGGGCATTTGACCATGAACTCTTTGAAAAACGGTTTGCTGGTGTCCACGCTGAAGCCGTCCAGCGCATCAATCTGCTGTGCGGCATAGTGAGCCTTGTGATAGCTCAACTCGGCCACTTTGCGCAGACCGCATTTGCCCATCAAGGCCATGTAGATCGAAGCCGCCAGCGCCATCAATCCCTGATTGGAGCAGATGTTGCTGGTGGCCTTTTCCCGGCGGATGTCCTGCTCACGCGGGCGCAGGGTCATGACATAGGCCCGCTGGCCACGGTTATCTTCCGTCTCGCCAATGATACGCCCGGAGATGCGGCGCACCAACTTCTTGGTGCAGGCGAAGTAGCCCAGATACGGCCCGCCGAAACTGAGCGGAATGCCCAGCGACTGCCCTTCGCCCAGCACCATATCCGCGCCCAACTCGCCCGGACTCTTGAAAAGCCCCAGGGCGATCGGATCGGCCACAACGGCCAGCAGAGCGCCTGCAGCATGTACTTTCTCCGCCAGCCCATTTAGATCGTCAATCTGGCCGAAAAAGTTGGGGTAACCCACAGCCAGCATGGCTGTGTCATCGTCAAGCATGGCCACCAGGTCGTCAATTTCCGCCTGACCTTCATCCCCGACGAATTCGACATCCTTGCCCTGCATGTAGGTCCGCACCACAGCGCGGAACTGTGGGTGAATGCCGGGGCTGAGGATGATCTTCCTGCGCTTGCCACGCGCATGATTCAGCGCCACGATCACGGCCTCAGCCAGGCTGGTCGCGCCGTCATAGTGGCTGGCGTTGGCCGCATCAAGCCCCGTCAGTGCACAGAGCATGCTCTGGTATTCAAAGATCGCCTGCAGCGTGCCCTGGCTGACCTCCGGCTGGTAGGGCGTATATGCCGTGTAGAATTCCCCGCGCAGCAGGATATGATTGACCGCACTGGGGATGAAGTGGTTGTATGCCCCTGCCCCCAGAAAGATGGCATAGTCCTGCGTATTGGCGTTAGCGCTCTGCAGTTCATGCAGTTCGGCAAGTACTTCCATCTCGCTAAAGGGCCTGGGCAGATTCAACTCCGGAAAACGATGCGCTTCCGGCACTGCATCAAACAGCTCCTCGATGGATTCAACACCGATGGCCTCCAACATGACCTGGCGATCGGTATCGGTATGGGGGATGTAGTTCATTGCCCTATCATCCTAGTCACGTTCTTCGCAGTACTTCTTGTAGGCGGCAGCATCCATCAAGCCGTCCAATTCAGACGGATCGCTGAGCGTGATCTTGATGAACCAGCCATCACCATACGGATCGCTGTTGACCACCTCCGGCTCATCTTCCAGGGCCTCATTGACTGCAGTCACAGTCCCGCCGACCGGCATATGCATGTCAGATGCCGCCTTCACGGACTCCACGACGCCAAAGGCATCTCCTTTAGCCAGGCTCGCGCCGACGTCCGGCAGTTCAACGTAGACAATGTCATTGAGCTGATCCTGCGCATAATCGGTCAGGCCGATTGTGCCTTCATTGCCATCCACACGAATCCATTCATCCGATTCGGTGTACCTCAGATCATCCGGGATGTTCAGGGTACTCATACGAATTGCTCCTTTCATGACTTACGGGCAGATTTGTGATGCAGAGCACAAAAGAAAAGACGCACAACACACGGTCGTGCTGTGCGTCCCTGTCTGATCAACCTGAGAGATTCACCGGCCAGATGAAACCAACCGGTTTGCCCCGTCGGTGCGCGGTCACTGCGCTTTCCAGGGAAAGGCGATCTGCGGGTCCTGAAACCTGAGAGTTTCACCGGCGGCCCAGCTTACCGCCCGGCTTGCCCCTTCGGTGCCTCTGCGAATGCATGCAGGAGGACTCTCCCCGTCAAATCGTCAAAATTCGACTATTTATCTGCGTTTAGCATTTTATATCAGGCTGCAGGCAGAAACAACAAACAACCATCAGCGATTCCGTATGCCAAACGGCCTACAGGCGGGGTGTACGCGCCAGAATCGTGCTCAGCAGCTCGAAAATCCCGCAGTCCAGCCAGCCAGCAGCTTCTTCCACCCGGATCATGTCCTGATGCTGACTCCCGATCAGAACAACCTCGTCACCGGCCTGCACCGCAGGCACTGCGCTGACGTCCAGCGCCGTTTCATGCAGCCCCACCGGCGGAATGACCGGCACGCGCTGCCCATGAACCAGCACGGCCTGCCAGTGCTTTGGCGTGGCCCGGAAGCCATCTGCATACCCTACAGGGATGACTGCAATCTGCATGTCATCCCGCGCCCGACGTGTCTGGCCCGCAAGGAAGCTCCCACGCGGGATCGTCTTGACCTGAGCGATCACGGTTTTCCACTGCAGCGTGGGCCGGAAACCCTCCGGCAGCGGCGTCTGCGGCGATGATGCCAGGCCATGCAAAATCCCCCCGGCATGAACCATGGTAAAGTGACTATCCGGCAGGGCAAGCATGGCAGTCGTCCCCGCCGCGTGGATGTAGCGAATCGGCAGGCCTGATGCCCGCAGCGGGCCAAGCAGTTCATTGAAGACATCCAACTGCCGACGTGCCCGATCTTCATCATCCGCCAGTTCGGTGTAGACGCCTTCCAGCTCCAGATTCTTCAGGTTGTTCAATCGGCGGAAGAAGCCCGTCACTTCTCCCGGCAGCAGCCCCAGGTGGCCAAGGCCGCTGTCAATGACGACATGCACCCGCAGCCTGCGGTGCATTTCCCCGGCCAGGCGGTTACCCAGCCGTGCTGCCGCCAGATCGTAAAGGGCAACAGCCACGTCATAGCGAATGGCATCACGCAGGCCTGTGGGGAGGACGTATCCCATCACCAGAATCGGCGCGTCCAATCCGCCATCACGCAGCGCAACGGCCTCCTCCAGAGAGGACACGCCCAGATAGGCAGCACCGTTCAATATCGCCGTTGCGCCAACAGCCACCGCGCCGTGACCGTAAGCATCCGCAGGAACCATTGCCATCAGAGCCACATCGGGTCCGATCAGATCGCACACTCGACGGACGTTCTCCGCAGCAGCATCAAGATCAACCTCTATCCAGGAGGGATAGGCCGATCTGATCTGTCCTCGCCGGGCAGTCAACTCGCTCCGGCGTGCCAGCAGCCGCTCATCCGCTTCATCGGCCAGCAGCAGGCGGACAACCTCTTCCATTCGCGCGGCGCGACTGCCCACAACCAGCACCACATCATCCGGCCCCAGGTTTCCATGAAGCACCGCAAAAGCATCATGATGGCTGTACGTCATACGTACCTGACTGCGCGACATGCCATAATCCAGCGCCGCGCGCCCGGCTATAGCCGCCTGATTACCCTGCGTGATGAAGCGATCGGCCACTGCCGCCACTTTCTCCCCCAGAAGCCGGTGAGCGCGTGTGGCATAGCGCCCCATCTCATCCAGATCGCCAAGGACAACGATCGCCCGACTGTCTTCCTCCCGAATGGCATCCAGCCACTCCAGCGCGGCGGCTGTCGATTCTGGCCCGGCACTGAATGTATCATCCACAAGGAGACAGCCTGCTTCCCCGTTCAGCAGGCGCAGCCGCCCCGGTAAAGGCTCAATCTGCGTCAGAGCCTTCAGCCCTTCTTCCAGGGGAACCTGATAGCCCAGCCCAACGGCCAGCGCAGCCATTACGGCATAGAGCTGATGACGTCCAAGCAGGGGCACCCAGCGTCCTACCAGCCGTTCGCTGCCATAACGCAGATCAAACCCCGTCTTATAGCGCCCCAGAACGATGTTATAG
>JALSTC010000182.1 GCA_026983935.1 Ardenticatenia bacterium | reverse complement strand
TCCCTGCACGATCTGGATGAGCTGATCCGGGAATATAACTGCGACACGGTGCTCCTGCCGCTCAGTAAGGATGGCAAGTCCGTTTTCGGCATGCCGGTTGAGCAGGTGTTGTCGCGGTTAGGCTGCCGTGTGATTTTGCTGCGCGGCACCCTGCCGGAAGTTCTGCAGCGTATTCTGATTCCTTCGTATGGCGGTCTGCATACTGTCCACGCGCTGGTGGTCGGCCTGGCGCTGAGCAATGCGCTGGGTGCCGAGGTCAGCCTGTTTCGCGCCAGCCGGGCCGCCGGCAATGGCCCGGGCGTGGAAGAAGCAGTGACGCTGCCGTCAGTGATTTATCGTAAACTGCTGTCCACGCAGGAACCCAGCCTCCACGGCTCGATGCTTGATCTGATTGAGGCTCTGCCCCGCCATTCGCAAGAAGATCAGCTTCTGGTGATGGGCACGACGCCGCATGAATCAGCGCGCGGTATGCTTGGCCCACGGACCCGTGTCCTGCTTGAAGCCGTCAAGCTGCCCGTCATTGTGGTATATACCCCGCTGGGGTTCGATGCCGTGACAATGAGGCAGGTGCAGCCGCCGCTTGCCGTCAATGTCGAACGCTGGTTTGCAGAGAATACCTTCGATTCTGAGGAATTCAACGATGTGGAGCGCCTGGTGGCGCTTAAAGAAGCCCAGGGCCTGACCATCAGCCTTGGGCTGCCCACCCTCAATGAAGAGGATACCATCGGGAACGTCATCACGACTGTGCGGGAAGCCCTGATGGAGCGGCATCCTCTGCTGGATGAGATCGTGCTGATTGACAGCAATTCCACTGATTCGACCGTCGAGATCGCCGAATCGCTCGGCATCCCGGTCTATCGTCACTCGGAGATACTCCCGGAGCAGGGCAGCTACGTGGGCAAGGGGGAGGCGCTCTGGAAGAGTCTGTACGTGCTCAAGGGCGATATCATCGTCTGGATTGATACAGACATCGTCAACATCCATCCCCGTTTCGTGTATGGGCTGGTGGGGCCGCTGCTGGTTTCCCCGCATGTCATGTATGTCAAGGGCTTCTACCGCCGCCCGCTGCGTGTGGGGGACAAACTGCTGGCAGTCGGAGGAGGGCGGGTCACCGAGCTGGTTGTGCGGCCCATGCTCAATCTCTTTTTCCCGGAGCTTTCCGGCCTGGTGCAGCCCCTGGCCGGTGAATATGCCGGTCGCCGGGAAGTGCTGGAGCGCGTGCCCTTTTTCACGGGCTATGCCGTGGAAACCGGTCTGCTGATTGACATCCTGAGCCAGTTCGGGCTTTCGGCCATCGCCCAGGTAGACCTGAAAGAACGCATTCACCACAATCAAAGCCTCAAGGCGCTCTCAAAGATGAGCTTTGTCATCCTCCAGGCACTGCTGGCGCGTCTGGAAGAACACGGGATTGTCCAATGGTTGAGTGAACCCAGCCGCAGTATGAAGCTGATCGGCGATGACACCCGACGGCTTTTCCTGGACATTGAGGAGATCGTGGATTATGAGCGGCCACCGATGGCGGCGATCCCTGCTTACCGGGCGCGGCACAGGCAGCGGTATCCCCGTCCGCCGCTTATCACCTTCCAGGATACCCCGGGCGAGCATGATGGGGACTGATCTGCTCCTCGTCCGCCACGGCCAGACCGACTGGAACGTCGAGGGCCGCTATCAGGGGCAGGATGGGCCGGGGCTTAACGAAGCGGGGCGTGCGCAGGCCGAGGCCGTCGCGCGTGAGCTGGCCGTGGCCCGGCCAGACGCACTGTTCAGCAGCGATCTGCCCCGTGCACTTGAAACCGCGCAGATCATCGGGCGGACTGTGGGGCTGTCGGTGCAGCTTGAGCCGCGGCTGAGGGAGATTCACCAGGGCATCTGGCAGGGCATGCTGTACAGCGACATCCAGCAGCGTTATGGCGAGGCGCTGCGCCGCTTCCGGGAAGACCCGCTTCACAGCCCGCCGCCGGGCGGGGAGACACTGGCCCAGTTGAAGGCACGCATCACCGCAGCGCTGGATGACATCGCAGCCCGTAGCCCGGCCTCGCGGGTGATTGTCGTCACACATAAGCTGCCGATCGCCCTGCTGCGCTGCATGGAGGCCGGCTGTCCTTTTGACCGGGTATGGCAGATGATCCCGGGTAATGCGCAGGTCATTACCCTGCACTGGCCCCTTGAACGCGCAGCGGCGGCAGGTCAGTAAGCCCACACGGTGGTCATCACCGTCAGCGCACCCGCCGTCCGCTGGTGATAGGCCGGCAGCCCGCCGCCGTGCGCCTCGATCAGATCATCCTCTGTCAGTGACCGGCGCGGTCAGCAGAGTCGGGGGGCCTGCACGGCCCCTCCCGCCTTTTGGCACAGGGACAAATACCGGATAACATGGAGGCGGCGTATTCTGTGGAATAGGGGGCAGTATGGCGAAATTCGTGGCCGGTGACAAGTGGCTGGCGCTGCATGAAGATGACAACGGCTATTACTTTGTACAATCCGACGATGAGGCGCTCATCGTGCCGCTGACCGCCGGGGATGAGGTGATCTTCACCGTCGAGTATTCATCCGCGCTGGAGCAGGATGTGCTGCTGCTGCCCGGCGGTCAGATCGAGCCGGGCGAACCGGGCTTCGCGGCGGGCAACCGCGAGCTGCAGGAAGAGATTGGCTATCGTGCCGGACGGCTGGATTTCCTTGCGGAGCTGCATCCCTGGTCGAAGTATCTTGCCGCCCGCAGCTTCATCTACCTGGCCCGTGACCTGACACCTAACTGGCTGGAAGGCGACGAAGATTACGAAATCCACGTGGAGAAAGTGCCCCTGCGCGAGTTCGAGCGGTTGATCGCTGCAGGCAGGCTGCATGACGCCCGCGTGATTGCGGCGTTGTACCTGGCGCATCGCTTCCTGCAGGGAGAGCGGCAAAAACGCCGTTCTGCGGACAGATAAGCGGGCCTGTTAAGCGAATTTAATTGTCAGAATCGATACCTTAACACCCCGTCGTCCTCTATTTTGTTATCATATACGCATGTTTATCACACATCAAAAACGAAGAAGGCTATCTGCCCGTGAGCAAGGAGGCAGTTCCGTGGCAAAAATCGTCATCGTGGAGGATGACGCGGTGCTGGCGGATACCCTGGCCGACAACCTGACGCAGGAAGGCTACAAGGTAACCACTGTGGCCGACGGTGAAGCCGCTTACAAACGCATCACCAACAAACCGCCTGATCTGATTATCCTGGATGTTATGCTGCCCGGCCTGGACGGGCTGACCCTGTGCCGGATGATCCGGCAGGAGCCGACCACGTCGCACATCCCGATCATCATGCTGACGGCCCGCAGCAGCGAAGTGGACAAGATCGTCGGCCTGGAGAGCGGCGCGGATGATTATGTCGTCAAGCCGTTTGGCCTTGGTGAGCTGCTGGCCCGCATTCGGGCCGTCATGCGCCGTGCCCCCAACCGCCCCGCCAAACAGGACGCGCTGGTTTCCGGCAATCTGCGTCTCGATCTCACCGGACGTCATGCCTTTCTGGACGACAAAGAACTCCGGTTGAGCCACCGTGAGTACGACCTGCTGGCCGAGCTGATGCGCAACCAGGGGGCCGTGCTGTCGCGCGACCTGCTGCTTTCCAAAGTGTGGGGCTACGATTACTTTGGCGATCGCCGCACGGTAGACGTGCATATCCGCTGGCTGCGCAAGAAAATTGAGGAAGACCCCTCCAACCCCAGCCGTATTGTCACCGTGCGCGGCATCGGCTATCGTTTTGAGGGCTGACGCATGACCAATCTGCTGCTTGGCCTGCTGGCCGACTGCGCCTTCGAACCGCTGATTCTGCTGGATGACAAGCGCTGCGTGGCTGCCGCCAACCAGGCCGCCCGTGAACTGTTCCCCGACCGCCCCTTGATGGACGAATGGCTGGAACGCCTGGTTGACAGCCCCGATCTGGCTGAACTGTTAGACTGCGCATCTAGAGAACCCCAGTGCCCGGAAATACAGTTCAGCATTGGCAAACAGGTCTACCGGGCACGCTGCACGCGGATTGATATCGAAGGGCGCGTTTATCTGGCCCTGGCCCTGCTGGATATCACGCAGTTG
>JALSTC010000181.1 GCA_026983935.1 Ardenticatenia bacterium | reverse complement strand
CCTCGGTTCCCGGCGCAAGCCGATTCTTCAGGCGGATGTTGCCGAACGTGCCCCGTGTCATCACACGGTCGTTGCCGCGCCGCGAACCGAAGGAATTGAAGTCTTCCGGCTTCACGCCGTGTTCGATCAAATACTGCCCGGCGGGGCTGTCCACCGGGATCGCCCCGGCGGGGGAGATATGATCGGTCGTCACCGAGTCGCCCAGCAGTGCCAGCACCCGCGCCCCGTGAATCTCGTGCAGCGGCTCCGGCTCCGGCGAAAGGTCAACGAAGAACGGCGGCTCCTGAATGTAGGTCGACTCTGGATTCCAGTTGTAAACCACATCATCACCGCTGTCGATCGCGTTCCATTCCTCGCTGCCATCGAAGACGTTGGCATACTGCTGCTTGAACATCTCCGGTTTGATCGAGGCAGCGACGGCATCGGCAACTTCCCGGCGACTGGGCCAGATTTCACGCAGATAAACCGGCTGGCCGTTTTCGTCATATCCCAGCGGTTCATTGAGCAGGTCAATATCCACCGTGCCCGCCAGCGCATAAGCCACCACCAGCGGCGGGGAGGCCAGATAGTTGGCTTTGACATAGGGATTGACACGCCCCTCAAAATTACGGTTGCCGCTCAAGACTCCCGCCGCCACCAGATCGACATCCTGGATGGCTTTCGCCACCTCGCCGGGCAGCGGGCCGCTGTTGCCGATGCAGGTGGTGCAGCCGTAGCCCACCACATAGAAGCCCAGTTTTTCCAGATAGGGCAGCAGACCGGATTCCTTCAGGTACTCGGTCACCACACGGGAGCCGGGGGCCAGACTGGTCTTGACATAAGGCGGCGTCTTGAGGCCGCGCTCCACGGCTTTCTTGGCCACCAACCCGGCGCCGATCATCACCGAGGGGTTGCTGGTGTTGGTGCAGCTTGTGATGGCCGCGATGACCACCGAGCCATGTGTCAGTTCGATGCTGTCGCCATTGCTGCGGACGGCGGCCTTCTTCTGGACATCGGCCTCACCCAGCGCAAAGCCCCGCTCCTCAACGGGCGCACGGAGAATCTGCTCGAAAGCACGCTTCATCTCGACCAGGCGCACACGATCCTGGGGGCGCTTTGGCCCGGCCACGCTCGGCTCCACCGTGCTCAGGTCGAGTTCCAGCGTGTCCGTGAAGTCGGGGTCGGGTGTCGCGTCCGTGCGGAAGAGGCCCTGTTCTTTGGTATAGCGCTCAACCAGATCGACCAGTTCGGGGTCGCGTCCGGTGCGCTCCAGATAGCGGAGCGTCTCCACATCCACCGGGAAGAAGCCCATCGTCGCGCCGTATTCGGGGGCCATATTGGCGATGGTCGCCCGGTCGGGCAGGCTCATCGCGCTGAGGCCGCTGCCGTAGAATTCGACGAACTTGCCAACGACGCCCTTCCGCCGCAGCATCTGCACAATCGTCAGCGTCATATCCGTCGCGGTGACGCCTTCCTGCAGCTCACCGTAGAGCTTGAAGCCCACGACCTGCGGCGTGAGCATGTAAATCGGCTGGCCAAGCATGGCCGCTTCGGCTTCGATGCCGCCAACGCCCCAACCCAACACGCCCAGACCGTTGATCATGGTCGTATGTGAATCGGTGCCGACCAATGTATCCGGCATGGCCACGCCATCGCGCACCAGCACCACCTTGGCCAGATACTCCAGGTTCACCTGATGGATGATCCCTGTGCCCGGCGGAACAACGCGGAAATTCTGGAAGGCCTTTTTCCCCCAGTGCAGGAATTCATACCGCTCGCGGTTGCGCTCAAATTCCTTCTTCGCGTTCAGGAAGAATGCGTCGGGCCTGCCGAAATAGTCGACCTGCACAGAATGATCGATCACCAGATCGACGGGGACCTGCGGATTGATCTGTGCCGGGTCACCGCCCAGACGGGCCATCGCCGAACGCAGCGCCGCCAGGTCCACCACCGCCGGGACGCCGGTAAAGTCCTGCAGCACGACCCGCCCCGGCTTGAAGGGCAGCTCGCGTGAGCCAGCTTCTGCACCGCCCCACCCGGCCAGCGTCGTGACGTCTTCCGCTGTGACGATGCGCCCGTCCTCATTACTGAGCAGCGATTCCAGCAGGATACGGATCGAAAACGGCAGCCGGTCAATACTGGCAATGCCTTCTTCCTGCAGTTTGTACAGCCGATACAGCGTTACCTGCGCCCCGCTCGCCGTAGTGAGCGCGGCGCGAGCACCAAATGTGTCTTGTGTCATCAGCACCCTCGTTTCTTTGTGATGCTCAAACGCGCCTGATCATACCACAAAAACAGGGCATCATGCGGCCCTGTGGCATTTCCTGCATCTAATAATTAGATGCAAACCGGCGGTAGAGGTTTACCCGAAAAAGTGCGCTGAGGAATCGCGGCGGTGGCCGTGTAATGCAGGCAGGCACAGATACAGGCATCAGTAGAGAAAAAAGGCACCCAACCCCTATATGTGGGGGCTTGACAGGGTTCTTATAATGGTATAGGAGCAATGGTGTAAATTCGACGGTTTCGTTCTCACAATCAGGGAGCGCTCATTTATCTGGCTCTCATTAAGCCCTAACGCACGAAACCCCCAAAACGCACTATAATTGTGTCAAAATATACAAACTATCTCTTGTTATTTTGCGGTCATGAAAATTACGCAGTGGCCATTGACACTGCTACCAAATCAATTCCCAGGGAGGCTTTGGAACTTCTGTGATTCAAGAGCTGATGAATCGTGCCGACGAACAGGGTTACGTCACCTTCGAAGATGTATTGGAAATACTCGGTGAAGATGGTGACGATGTAACAAACATTGAGGCCGTACTGGATGAACTGGATGAATTGGGCATTGAACTGCGACAGCACAGCGACACGCAGGCCGGCGCAAGCGATGCACAGGAAGGCAGGGACGCCTTCGGCGCGGCGGAGTCCGTGCGCGACCCCAATGTCGGGGATATCAACGCCGTCTCTGCCGATGACCCGGTGGGGCTTTACTTCCGCCAGATGGCGCAGGAGCCGCTGCTCACTGCCGCCGAGGAGATCGAGCTGGCCAAGCGCATTGAGCGCGGTAAAGCCAGCCGGGAGAAGCTGGAGCAGTTGGGGCCGCGCGGCAACAAGACACTGCGCCGCGAACTGCTGGCCCTGGTGGAAGATGGACAGGCCGCCCGTGAGCATCTGGGACGTGCCAATACACGGCTTGTCGTTTCCATCGCCAAGCGCTACATGGGCCAGGGCCTGCCCTTCCCCGATCTGATCCAGGAAGGCAACGTCGGGCTGATGCGCGCCGTGGATAAGTACGACTACAAGCGCGGCAACCGCTTCAGCACCTATGCCACCTGGTGGATTCGTCAGGCCATCACCCGTGCGCTGGCGCAGAAAACCCGCACCATCCGCATCCCGCTCCATATGACCGAGCGCATCCGGCAGATGTACCGCACCGCGCAGATTCTGGAGCAGAATCTGGGTCGGCGGCCCACGCCGGAAGAAATCGCCCAGGAGATGGAACTTCCCGCCGAGGCCGTGCGCAGCATGATGGATGCCAGCCAGCATGCCATCGCGCTGGAGCGCCCGGTTGGCGATGACGGTGACAGCGAATTCGGCGACTTCATCGAGGATCGCGACACGCCCAGCCCGCTGGAATCGGCCACGCAGCACCTGCTGCAGGAAACGATCGAGGAAGTGCTGAGCGAGCTTACCCCTCGCCAGAGTCACATCCTGCGGCTGCGCTTTGGGCTTGGCGGTGGCAAACCGCACACGCTGGAAGAGATCGCCAACAAGTTCGGCCTCAGCCGGGAGCGCATCCGCCAACTGGAGAAGGAAGCGCTGCGCCGCCTGCGGCATCCCAAGCTGGCGCACAGCCTGCGGGACTATCTCAGCTAGCGCCCCGTAACAGGGACACGTCCACGCCGGGGGGCCTGCCCTCCCGGCGTTCTGATTCACCGCCGCGGCCCTCAGACGGGATTTGTATATCTCCTCACAGGCGCGTATAGTAGGCGCAGAACATCACACCACCCCATCCCACCACAAATTGATATCGAGCCGCCATCACACCCCCCATCGCATTGACGACAGGTTGGCTCCTGCACGCATGGAGAAAGCC
>JALSTC010000180.1 GCA_026983935.1 Ardenticatenia bacterium | reverse complement strand
CCGCGAGCCATCCCCACCGGGCAAACACAGTGTGAGGTGAATCCCTCGCTCCGGGTGAAAAAGCCGCTATAATCGCGTGGGTTTATCGTCAGCACATCAGCACAATACAGTAATGGAGAAATGCATCGTGGTCATTCTGTCGGAACAAATCGGAGTCAACGACGCCACCCGGCTCTCCCCCGACCTTCAGGCAAAATACGAGCGACTGAAGGCCATCCTGGCGGAGATGGGCCGTGTCATCGTGGCCTATTCCGGTGGCGTGGACAGCACGCTGGTGGTCAAGGTCGCCTATGATGTGCTGGGCAGCGAAAATATGCTGGCCGCGATGGCCATCAGTGAGAGCTACAGCGCCGCCGAACTGCCGCAGGCCCTCGCCGTGCTGCAGGAGATCGGCGCGCCGCATGTCACCCTGCGTACCAATGAAGTCCACGATCCGCGCTATGCCGCCAACCCGGCCAACCGCTGCTATTTTTGCAAAGCGTATCTCTATGAAGGGCTGTTCGATCTGGCCGAGCAGCGCGGATTCGCCGTCATCGCCGATGGCTTCAATGCCGACGATACCGGGGATTACCGTCCGGGCCGCCAGGCCGGGCGTGAGCGCGGCGTGCGCAGCCCGCTGCATGAAGCCGGACTGGGCAAGAGCGACGTACGGGCGCTGGCCCGCTACCTGGGGCTGAGCAACTGGGCCAAGCCCGCCCTGGCCTGCCTTTCCAGCCGCGTGGCCTACGGCCACACGATCACACCGGAGGTGCTGGTGCAAATTGACCGGGCAGAAAACGCGCTGCGTGAGATGGGGTTGGGGCAGCTTCGCGTGCGCCACCATGACAACCTGGCCCGCATCGAGGTTTCGCCGGAGGACATGCCCGCCGTGCTTGCCAACCGCGAGCGCATCGTGGCCGATCTGAAGGCCGCCGGGTATATCTACGTCACCCTCGATCTGCAGGGCTTTCGCAGCGGCAGCGCCAATGAGGTACTGACGAACCGTGACTGACCGACGCCACTACTACGAGCAGCTTGGCGAGTTTGCCCGACTCGATCATGAGCGCCAGGCGCGGCAGGGACTGCCCGAATTCGTCTATGCCGAGGGCAAGACCCCGGCGCAGGTCGCCGCCATCATGGGCAGCATGGTTGCCCGGCAGGGCTGCGCACTCGCCAGCCGCGCTGACCGGCAGCATGCCGATGCCGTCCGCGCCGAAATTGACGCCGCCCGCTATGATCCGGTCTCGCGTCTGTTGACCGTCGGCCAGATGCCGGGGGAAACCACCGGCAGGGCCATTGTGGCGGCGGCGGGCACGTCTGATCTGCCCGTCGCGGAGGAGGCTTACGGCGTGCTGGCTTTTCTGGGCGATCACGTCGAACGGCTCTATGACGTGGGTGTGGCCGGTGTGCACCGCCTGCTGGCGCATGTGGAGGCGCTGTCCGGGGCCGATGTGCTGATCGTCGTCGCCGGAATGGAAGGCGCGCTGCCGACGCTGGTCGGTGGCCTGGTGGACGCGCCGATCATCGCCGTGCCGACCAGTGTCGGCTACGGTGCGAGTTTTCAGGGATTGGCGGCACTGCTGGGCATGCTCAATAGCTGTGCGCCGGGCGTGACCGTCGTCAACATAGACAACGGCCTCGGCGCGGCAGCCGCTGCACACCGCATTCTGCGCCGCCTGACCTGCCATACACAGGATGAACGATGACCCGCACTACCTATCTGGACTGTTTCGCCGGAGTCAGCGGCGATATGCTGCTGGGCGCGCTGGTGGACAGCGGCTGGCCAGTTGACGCACTGCAGGGCGTAGTCGCCGCAATGGGGCTGGACGACGTCACGGTGCAGGCAGCCCGCACCCACAAGCAGCATCTGGCAGGCACGAAAGTCACCATCCACGCCCCCGATGCGCAGCCGCTCCGTCATCCCGCTGACCTGATCGCGATCATCGAAGGCGCGGACCTGTCCCCTGCCGTCCGCACGAAAGCCGCCGCCGTCATCCGGGCGCTGGCGGCAGCCGAGGCGCGTGTGCACGGGATGCCCGTCGAAGATGTGCACTTCCACGAGGTCGGCGCGGTGGATACGCTGGTGGACGTGGTGGGGACGGTCGCCGGGCTGGAGGCGCTGGATGTGGATCGCATAGTCTCCGCGCCGCTGCCCTGGTCGCGGGGCACGGTGAAGATGGCGCATGGTGTTTTTCCGGTTCCTGCTCCGGCGGTGGCTGCCCTGCTGGAAGGCGTGCCGGTCGTCGGGGTGGATGTGGCGGGCGAGATGGTCACACCGACGGGCGCGGCGCTGGTCACACAGCTTGCTGATGCGTTCGGCCCCATGCCGCCGCTAACCGTCCGCAGTGTGGGCTATGGCGCGGGGACGAAAGACTGGCCCGACCGCCCCAATTTGCTGCGGCTGGTCATCGGGCAGACGGCGGAATCGACCACAGAGGCCAGCGCCGAGACGCTGACCGTGCTGGCCTGCAATCTGGATGATATGCTGCCGGAGTGGTACGGCCCGCTGGGGGAAAGTCTGCTGGCGGCGGGTGCACTCGACGTGTGGTTCACCCCGACGCACATGAAAAAAGGCCGCCCGGCGGTGGTGGCGGAGGTGCTGTGCCGTCCGGCAGATGCGCCCCATCTGCGGGAGATGCTTTTCCGGCAGACCACCACGCTTGGCGTGCGCGAGTTCGCAGTGACGCGCCGGGCGCTGGCCCGTGAAATACGCACAGTCAGCACGCCTTATGGCAATGTGCGGGTCAAAGTGGCCGATCTGGGCGACGGCACGCGCAAGCTGTCGCCGGAACATGACGACTGCCTGGCCCGTGCAGCAGAGCACGACGTCAGCGTGCGTGAGGTGTGGCTGGCGGCGGTGGCTGCCATGCAGGCATAATCAGTCATCATCGCCCTGCGCCACCCAGTAAATCGGATTGCTGAATATCCAGCCGCGCTCACGGCCCCGATACCGCTTCCACGCTTCGGCCCGGTACGCGCCGGGCGCATTGACCGTGTAGGTCAGCGTTTGCCCGATCTGTTCGGCCACCGTTTGCCCCTCATGGATCAGGCGCAGCCGTGCCTCCGCCGGGGTGTTCACACGCAGCGTATCTCCTGCCTTCAGCATGACCTGATCGCCCATCGTGGCGATGACAGCGCCATCGCGCACCGCCTCAAAGCGGAAGCCGCGCGGATCGCCCGGCAAACCGTAGCCGACAAAGGTATGGCCCGCCGCCAGCGCGCCGTACAAGGCCGTGCCATCCGCCAGCCAGTCGCCGCTCAGCGGCTGCTCCAGCAGCACGTGGGTGTTGACACAGCGAAACAGGAAATCATAGGGATAAATGGTCTTGCGCAGGGGGCCGCGCCGGATGGTCGAGCCGTGTGCATCGGCGCTGCCGATCACCGGCACGCGCTGCCCCTGCCGCAGCAGGTCGTCCCACAGCGCCAGGATTTCCACATCCGGCCCGATCATGGCTCCCGCCGGGTCGTAGATCGTCCGCAGGCCGGTCAGCAGATCGGGCAGCAGCGTTTTGATGGCGGACATGTAATTCCACAGCTCCAGCCCCGTATAACCGGAAATGTCCCAGTCCAGCCAGTTGAAGGAACCTTCTCCGGCCCAGGGGACGGCACGGTCAATAGGGTGGGCAATGAAGGACAGCCCGCCAGCCGCACTGACGGCGTCCAGCAAATGCTGCGGATGCTGACCCTGTGCAAAGGGTGCTAGCTCCTGGCGTGCCCCATAAACCAGCAGGTGATTACCCTGTGGATCGCGGCGCAGCATGTCGTGTACTTCTTCCCCGGTCAGCAGCAGCACACGGTCTCCCTGCCGATTCTGGTAGTATCCTTCCACGCCATGCACCCACACATTGTGATCGGTGACGATGAGAAAATCCAGCCCGGCCCGGATGGCCGCCGCCGCGACCACGTCATGCGGTGCAGCGCCGTCGGAATAAGTGGTATGCACGTGCAGGTTGCCCACGTATTCGTACACAGGGGTCTCCTTGCCACAGCCCGCCAGAGACGGCAGCAAGCCTACTGCATTCACCCCTAAAACGCAAAGCGCCCCCTCCAGGGGGGCGCGTCTGCACGGGTCAGAGCCGGAAAGGGGCTATTCGCTTTCTTCGCCTTCTT
>JALSTC010000179.1 GCA_026983935.1 Ardenticatenia bacterium | reverse complement strand
GTCGGCGGGCTGGTGCTGGGTGTGTGGGGCGGCTTCAAACGGCGGATGGTCACGTCACTGGTGGGGATCAGCGGTATGGGGGCTGGCATTCTGCTGCTGGGTCTCTCCCCGGCGGCGGCCTTCGGGCTGGGGCTGGCCGGGCTGTGCCTGGCGGGGTTCATGAATCCCATTGCCAACGGGCCGCTGATGGCATTGATGCAGGCCTCAGTCGCACCGGAGATGCAGGGCCGGGTCTTCAGCCTGTTGGGCGCTGCCGCGCAGGCGGTGGCCCCGCTTGGCCTGCTGATCATCGGGCCGCTGGCGGATGTGGTGGGTGTGCGTGTGCCGCTGATTGCTGCGGGGGGCATCACGCTGCTGATGGGCGTGGGGGCATTCTTCATCCCCGCCATCATGACCATAGAGGCCAACCGGCAGGGGGCCGGAGCGGCGGAAACCCCGGCGGCGCAGACCGCTGCAGCAGTCGAATGAGCGGGCGGCGTGCCGGACGTCTTCATCGCCCGGCCAGCGCCTCCGCCGTGAAGACGGCCAGATCGCGGAACAGCGGTTGGGCCGTCGCTTCTTTTTCATCGCCCGGCAGGGCCAGATGATCCTCCACGCGGGCGGCCATCGCTTCCAGTGCCTGCGGATTGACGGGCGTGGTGGCCGCCAGATGCTCGAACAGCTTCTGATGGGCCGCTTTACGCTCCATCGCTTCCAGCCCATCCAGAATCTGGCGGTGCGGTGTGCCTTCCCAGATGGTCAGGATCATGGCCTCGCGCAGCCAGCGTTCCACGCCGTATTCGGCCAGCGTGCCCATGCCGCCGTAGACTTCCATCGCCCAGCGGGCCGCCTGCGCCGCGATGTCCGCCGTCCAGTATTTGGCCAGATGCGCCACCAGCCGGAACAGATGATAGCGGGCCGGGTAGCGCGGCGTCTCCCGCCAGACCTCATCCAGCAGGCGCACGGATTCCCAGGCCAGGACGAAGGCCAGGCGCAGCTCATGCATGTGTTCTTCGAACTGCTGGCGCAGCAGGGGATGCTCCACGATGGGCCTGCCAAAAGCGGTGCGCCCCTCGGCGAAATGCAGCGCGTCCGCCATGGCCCGCTGCATCAGGGCGACGCTGGCGACGCTGTTGGCGACCCGCGAGAGATTCAGCGCCTCCAGAATCAGGTAGATGCCCCATTCCGGCCTGCCGAGCAAATAGGCCTCGCTGTCGCGCAGTTCGACCTCGCCGGTGGGCACGGAGCGCGTGGCGATCTTGTCCTTGAGCCGCCGGATGGTGTAGTTGAGGCGGCCATCCTTGCGCAGGCGCGGCACGAGGAACAGGGCCAGCCCGCGCACGGTCTGCGGCGCGTCTTCCGGGCGAGCGGCGACAATGGCCAGCTCCGCCCCGGCGTTGCTGGCGAAGTATTTGTCGCCGGTCAGCAGCCAGTGGTCGCCCTCAGGACGGGCGATCGTTTCGACGGCAGCGCCCAGATCGGAGCCGCCCCTGGCCTCGGTCATCCACGTTGCGCCCTGCCAGACGGTGTCATCGCGGCGCAGCAGCGGCGGCAGGAAGCGGGTTCTGGCTACTTCATTGCCGTATTTGTGCAGGGGGATGGCCGTGGAGAGTGAGACGATGTACGGGCAGTAGACGCCGGGATCGTAGAATGAGGTGATGTAGCCCAGCAGGTAAGGCGCGAGCAGCGAATCATCTTCAAATGCCCGCCAGACCACGCCCGCTTTATAGCCCGCCCGCAGCATCCGCCAGTATTCCGGCGGGAACTGGATGGTGTCCACGCGCTCCCCGAAGGGATCGAACATCTGCAGCCAGGGCGTCCCGGCGCGGTCAACATTGAAGGAGATGGCCCTGCCCTCGGCTTCCCAGAAGGCTTCGTATGCCTGGAGGGCGTCCTCGTGTGGCAGGCTGTTGATCATCTGCCGCAGGAAGGCCACAGGGGAAGTGAGCGATTCGAGTGAGGTCACTGCTTCCTCCTCTTGAAAAACAGCGTCTGCGTGACAAGCAGCGAGCGAAATCCGGTGGCGGGCGCGGTCAATGGATCACCGATGGTGGTGGCGGCCCCCTGTAGGGGCAGGTTTCAAACCTGCCCCTACGCGATGACGGGTGGCAGATTTACCCGTGCCGCTGCATGAAGCGGTGCATACGTTCCAGCGCCTCTTCGATCTTTTCGTAGGCCGTGGCGTAGCAGGCCCGCACAAAGCCGCGCCCGCTCTCGCCGAAGGCATTGCCCGGCACGACGGCCACCTGTTCCTCCTGCAGCAGCGCCTCGGCGAAGCCCTCGTCATCCAGGCCGCTGGCGGCGACATTGGGGAAGGCATAGAACGCGCCTTTCGGCTCGAAAGTGCTCAGGCCCAGCTCGTTCAGGCCGCTGACCAGCAGCACGCGCCGCCGGTTGTATTCGGCCCGCATCCGTTCGACGTGCTCTTCGCCCTGTTCCAGCGCCTCAATGGCCGCCATCTGCGCGGTGGTCGGGGCACTCATGATCGTGTACTGGTGAATCTTGCGCATGGCGGCCAGCACTTCCGGCGGGGCCGCTGCCCAGCCAAGCCGCCAGCCGGTCATGGCGTGCGATTTGCTCAGCCCGCCGAGCACGATAGCGCGGTCTTTCATGCCGTCCAGCGAGGCGAAATTGGTATGCTGCACGCCGTAAACCAGCCGCTCATAGATTTCATCGGAGATGACCAGCAGATCATGCTTGCTGGCGACGGCGGCGATCTCGGCCAGCCGCTCGCGGCTCATCACCGCGCCGGTCGGGTTGTTGGGGTAGCCGATCAGGATGGCCTTTGTTTTCGGCGTGACGGCGGCTTCGATCGTTGCGCCCGTGACCTGAAAGTCTTCTTCCACCCGCGTCTTGACCATCACCGGCCTGCCCCCGGCAAAGACGACCTCCGGCGCATAGCTGACGAAGCACGGCTCCGGGATGATCACTTCGTCGCCGGGGTTGATCGTGGCGTTGATGGCCAGATACATCGCTTCGCTGACGCCGACGGTGATCAGCAGTTCGTCGCCGGGATCGTAGCTGACGCCGTAGAGCCGCTCCAGATAGCGGGAAAGCGCCTGGCGCAGTTCCAGCATCCCGGAGTTGGAGGTGTAGTGTGTGTGGCCCTCTTCCAGTGAGCGGATGCCCGCCCGCAGGATCGGGGTGGGCGTGACGAAATCCGGTTCGCCGATGCCGAGCGAGATCACGTCGTCCATGGTGGCGGCGATGTCAAAGAAGCGGCGGATGCCCGACGGGGGGACGCTCTGGACACGCTGCGAGATAAAGTTGCGCATGGGGTTTCACTCCTGTGAAAGCGGTTCAAGGTGACTTCAGTCTTCCGGCGGCAGGCGGCGCACCTTGCCCCGGAATAAATTCCGGGCCTGAGCAGGGGAAGTCCAGATGAATCTGGACTGGCGACCACCGCCGCCCCTGCGAAGTCCGGTCTGGGCCGGACTTCGCCTCTCTCAGCCGGGGATATCAATCTCCGGCGCTGGCTCAAAACGTCTCGGCGATGCGCTTGATCTCCTCGCCGCTGATGACTTCGTGCTCCTGCAGGACACGGGCGATCTCATCGAGTGCCGCCCGGTGCTCCTGAAGCAGGTTGAGCGCCGTCTGCTGGGCTTCCTCGACCAGCTTCCGGGTTTCTTTGTCAATGAGAGCCGCCGTCTCCGGGCTGAGGTCCTGGCGCAGGGTGGTTTCGACGCCCAGATAGCCCATCCCGGCGTTGGTCATATAGCGCACCGGCCCCAGCGATTCGGCCATGCCGAATTCGGTGACCATGCGCCGGGCCAGTTCGGTTGCCCGTTCCAGATCGTTGGCCGCGCCGGTGGTTGGCTCTTTGAAGATCAGCAGTTCGGCGGCCCGCCCGCCGAGCATCACGGCCATGCGGTCTTTGAGTTCCTGCTCGCTGACCAGATATTGATCTTCCTCCGGCATTTGCAGGGTGTAGCCCAGCGCGCCTTTGGCCGTGGGGATGATGCTCACTTTGTGCACGGGATCGGTGCTGGGCAGAAGCTGGGCCACCAGCGCATGGCCGCCCTCATGATAGGCCACGCGGCGGCGCACGTCTTCCTTGAGCGGCATCTTGCGCTGCAAACCGGCAACCACGCGCTCGATGGCCAGGTCAAAAT
>JALSTC010000178.1 GCA_026983935.1 Ardenticatenia bacterium | reverse complement strand
CGGTTTCTGTGTCGGATAATCTGCCTGCCCCGCAGATTGACGGGCCGCGCATCGAACAGGCGCTGCAAAACCTGCTGAGCACGGCCCTCAAATATTCGCCAGTCGATCATAAAGTGCACCTCCGGGCGCGGGCAGTGGATGACGCGGTTCAGATCAGCGTGACCAACCGGGGTCATATCCCGGAGGAGCAGCTCACGTATATTTACGATCGTTTCTACCAGAACGAGTCGATGAGCGCCGATGCCCTGAAGGGGCCGGGACTGGGGCTGTATGTGGCCAGAGGATTGATCGTCGCGCACGGGGGGCGCATCTGGGTGGAAAACACCGAAAGCAAAACCACCCTTTCATTCACCCTGCCGTTGGAAGCACGGCAGCCCCTGCCACGCACGCAGCCCCCTAGAGAAGCACAGCCTGCCCAGCAGATGCGCGCCAAACCGCGCTTTGAAACGGAAGTGCGTCCGCCGCGCCAGACACTCAAGACGCTGGTCATCGAAGATGATCCCTACATGGTGCGGCTGCTGAAGATCAATCTGGAAGCGGCGGGATACAGCGTCATCAGCGCCACACGCGGCAATGTGGCTATTGAACTGGCCAGCACAGAGCAGCCCGATATCATCCTGCTGGACGTGCGGCTGCCGGATATTGACGGCTTCGAAGTCTGCACGCGCATTCGGGAATTCAACACGATCGTGCCGATCATCATGATCACCGGCCAGGCCACCGACGATGAAATCGTGCGGGGTCTGACATTGGGCGCGGATGACTACATGCGCAAGCCGATCAGCCACAAGGAACTGCTGGCCCGTATGCAAAGCTGCCTGAAGCGATCGTGGATGACCGGGCAGACTCCCGCCAGTGACCCGATCTTCCGCAATGGTGATCTGGTCATTGACTTCTCGCAGCGGCAGGTCATCGCGCATGGCAGGCCGGTCAAGCTGACGCCAACGGAGTACAAGCTGCTCTATCACCTGGCCATCAATGCCGGGCGTGTGATGACACACGAGCAACTGCTCTCTGCCGTCTGGGGGCCGGGCTGTGAAGATCAGACCCAGTATCTCTGGGTGAACATCAGCCGTCTGCGGGGCAAGCTGGAAAAAGACCCCGCCAATCCGGAATACATCCTGACAGAGTCGGGCATCGGCTATCTGCTTGGCAAGGCATGAGCCACAGCAAGCAGGGTACACGTCACAGGAGGGCGGCACGCAGCCACCCCCCTGTGTGTTTTTTTATCCCGGTCTGGCCCGCAGCCCGATCAGGATCAGGAGCAAACCGAGGCCGATTCCCATCAGCGGCAGGTAGGGCGGTGCGGTCGGGGGGTAACCTGTATCCGGCAGGCGGGTCGGCAGCGCGTAGATTTCGACGCTGGCCGACGAGGTCGCAGGATCGCTCAATTCGCTGGCCGTGAGCGCCGCCGTATTGACGGCGGTCAGCGTCCCTTCCAGGTCGCGGCGGACGCGCGTGGTCAGCGTCAGCGTCACCACATCGCCGGGGGACATCGCACCGATGGTGAATGTCACATCCAGCCCGTTGATGGTCGCCGTGCCTCTGGTCGTGGCGGCGTCCTCCACCGTGAAAATACCGTCGTCCACGGCATCGGTGACGGTCACGCCGCTGAGCGGCTGGCTGCCGGTGTTGCTGACGGTGATCGTCCAGACGACTGCCTCGCCGGGCAGGGCGCGGTCGGTATCGGCCAGCTTGACGATGGCCGGATCGAACAGATTCAGTGCAGGGGCGGCTGCTGGCGGCGCGGACACTATCCGGCAGGTAGACGTGTTTTCGTACAGCAGCACGCGATCGTTGTCCCAGCCGATGGAAAGGATATCCAGGTCGCCGTCGCCGTCAATATCCACGACCTGCGCGCCGTCGTGATGTTCGTCGCCGGTATAGACGATGTGCTCGCTCCAGCTCCCCCCTACGCCGTCCATGTTTTCATAGATGATCAGGCGGGCACTGGCCGGATCGGCCAGGTTGTGCTCGCCGACGATCACGTCCAGGTCGCCGTCACCGTCCATATCGGCCACATCCAGGCTCATCGGCCCGATGGGCGTGGCGATCACATGCTCAGTCCAGGGATCGGTCGCCGCCGCCCCCTGCTCGTACCAGGTCAGGTTGCCGGGTGTGCTGATCGCCTCGAAGCCGACCACGGCATCCAGCCGTCCGTCGCCGTTGATGTCGGCCAGCCGGTTGCGGTCGGGGGGGCTGACCGTGGGATCGATGGTGAACGGCGACCAGATCGCGCCGTCATTGCGCAGCCACAGCGTCCCCAGCAGCAGGTCAGGGCCGCCGCTGGCATCAATGTTCCCGGCGCTGAGCGCCTCATCCTGTGAGGGCGCGGCCACCGCATTCAGCGCCCAGGTGCCCACCGTCGGATCGGCGGGCACGGTAAGCTGCTCCAGGCCGACGGCCCCCGTATGCCAGGAGAGCATGACCTCAAGCGGGCCGCCGCTGAAGCGCTCCACCGCCACCCCCTGCAGGAAATCAGCGGAAGCATCGGCGGGCGCGATGTTGGTCAGGACGGTAAATGCCCCCGTCCCGTCGTTCTGTGCCCAGGCAAACAGGTTGCTGTTCGGCTGGCCCTGCGTGCCCAGCACGTCTGGATCGCCGTCACCGTCAAAATCATGAACGGCGGCCATGTTGTACAGCGGCGTGCCGATATCCGTGCGCGTCCATGTGCCGCCGGGGCTGCCGGGGTTGGCATACCACCAGCCGCCGGTGATGACATCCTGCAGGCCGTCGCCGTTGAGATCGTCCGCAGCGATGAATACCGAGCGCCAGGGGCGGGCCGAATCCACCACGTGCCGCTGCCAGCTATCCAGCGGCGGAGAGCAGACCACACCGCCGGGATTGAGCTGGTTCAGCCAGATATCGAGGCGCGGCACGTCCCAGTTATGCGGTTTGCCGAGGATATCCAGGTCGCCGTCGCCATCCAGATCGCCCACTTTCGATTCGTGATTCCCGATGCCGGTGGCCACATTGATACGGGTGAAGCTGCCGCTGCTGTCGCCGTAAAGAATCGCCATCAGCGCATCGGGGTTGCCGCCGTTGAGCCGCATTTCTGCAATGAAGATGTCCAGATGCCCGTCAGCGTTGAAGTCGGCCACGGCCAGGCTGTGCCCATGATCGACGATCGCGCCCAGCAGGTCCCGCCCGACCCAGCAGGCCGGGTCGGTGGGGTCTCCCACGCATTCATAGAGCATCAGCGGGCCTGTGCCGTCGCCCGCGACCA
The DNA here is from genome assembly GCA_026983935.1 of Ardenticatenia bacterium. Lineage (GTDB taxonomy): Bacteria > Chloroflexota > Anaerolineae > Aggregatilineales > Ch27 > JALSTC01. The sequence continues at coordinate 871 of JALSTC010000178.1, read as the reverse complement.
TGACGACCTCAGGGCGACCGCCCGCGATCAGATCACCAACGGCGACCCGCGGGTCAATCAGGCCGGTGTCAATGGCATAGGCCGTATAGCTGGTGCCGCCGTTGTGCTTGAACCAGCGCCCGCCTCCCACCAGATCGAGCTGCCCATCGCCGTCAATATCGGCCAGGGCCAGCCCTTCCGAACTGCCGGAGAAGATTTCGACGGCGCTCCAGGGGCCGGAAGTGCGGGGATTGGCGGGGATTTCCGCCACATACAGGCCGCCGGCCCCCTGATTCCAGAAGACAAACTCCGCCGCACCGTCGCCGTCCACATCGCCAAAGAGCATATCGTGATGCTGGTTGCCGCCGCTGTTCTTGATCTCATGCCGCACCCACGGCACGGCGGGATCGTAAACAGGGTACGGATTCTCCCACCACCAGATGGTATTGGCTGAGTTATCTGCACCCATGACGACGTCACGGTCTCCATCGCCATCAATATCATAGAATGCGCCCCCGGCCTCAACCGGCAGCACCGTATCATCGATCACATAGCGCGTCCAGCCGCCCGCCTGACGGCGGTACCACATCACCGACGGCGCTCCCCCCCGTCTGCCGATCACAAAATCGTTCACGCCGTCGCGATCGATATCCAGAATGAGGGCCGCGTTCTGCTGGGCTGCGGCGGGCGGTGGGGGGGCGGGCAGGTCACCGGTTGTTGTGGACAGGTGGATCCATGAAACCGGGCCGCTCTGTGCTGCTGCGGGAGAAATGGCGAAGCCGCCGATCAGTACGGCGGCGCTGAGGGTAAGGTGGAGCAGCTTCCTGTACATAATGGCATTTTCCGTTTCCAAGGCGCTTGACAACACAATACGAATGAAGAACGATTCAGG
>JALSTC010000177.1 GCA_026983935.1 Ardenticatenia bacterium | reverse complement strand
CCTTGTCAGTGCAGCGGCAATTGTGCTATTCAGCCATTCAGCGACGGCGTAGTCCACAGCTACCGGGTCATCCATCATAGACGATGAAGACACGATCTGCTGCACGACCATGTAAGTTTTCAGGGGAGTCGGTGGCAGAGAACGCGCCGCACGAAAGGCATCCAGCAGGCGTTTGAGATGCTCAGAAGAAAGCGGTGGAAGCTTACGACTACCATATTTACCCATAGGCGCACGACAAATCACCAGCGGGCGTCAGGAAAAGTATTCACGCCGGCATGAACACCAATGCGCTTGTACATCTGGAAACCTGTGAACGGATGGCCAAGAATGCCATCATGAATTGCCCAGGAACGCCCACGAACCGTTTGCCATGCATCCGGATGACGAAACGGGGTTGAGTTATCGAGTTTACGATGCAGTTCGCCACCGGGCAGGAATTCCTGATGAATCCATTCCATCTCACGACGGCCATAAAGATAATTGAAGCCATAGCGCTCAAAAGTGATGGCGTTATGATAAGCCAGTGGCTCGATCAAAAACATATCATGCCCCATATTGGAGACAAACTGTTCAAATACAGGCACTGCAGCCCGAAACACACGCAAACCAGCCCTGATCTGCCCAGGAGCAAGCCCTGCCTGCATGGCTGCTATCTCCGCCGGGATATTGCGCCCTCGTGTCCCCAGATACGTTGGCTGACCGTTTAGATCCCGATCAATCGCAAACCGTGGCGACTCCGGATCGTTAACCACGACAAGCAGCACCATCAACTGATGGTTGAATGTATCAACCATGTTGATGTACATCACCGGATCTTCGGCCTGCACCTCATGCCGGATGCTCATTTCCATGGCGCGGCTATTGGTCGGGCAGTTTATGGTCACCAGCGGCTGCCCATCTCTCGTCAGTGTTTCCGGATCGATGGCAAATCGCTCGTACACCCAGGGAATGATCAGAGTACGGTATATCGCGTACTTTTCCGGCTCAGGAAGGTTGTTGATGCCCCGGATTGAACGAGGCCAAACATCCGGAGGAGCAGGCGCGATCTCCATTTTTTCGTGGCCCTTCGCTGATTGCTATTTCCGGTGGCGATCACGCAGCGCACGTGCTATCTGACGTTCGCTATCACGTTTGGCCAGCGTCTGGCGTTTATCATACTTCTTCTTGCCCCGGGCAAGCGCAATTTCGACTTTGGCCCGCCCCCGCTTGAGATACATCCTTGTGGGAATGAGTGTGTAACCTTTCTCCTGCATACGACTGATTAACCGGTTGATCTCTCTGCGGTGAAGTAGCAGTTTTCGTGGGCGCAGTGGATCATGGCCGTATGGCCCTGATTCCTGGTAATCTGCAATGTGCACATTAAGCAGCCACAGCTCTCCACTGCGCTCCTGAACATAGCCATCGCGAAGATTCACGCGCCCGGCCCGTATGGATTTAATCTCTGATCCCACAAGCACCAGGCCGGCCTCAAAGGTATCTTCCAGGAAGTAGTCATGACGAGCCTTGCGATTAGTGGCTACAGTCTTGATATCTTTATCCGCTGCCTGTTTCGTCACGATGTCCCATCCGGATAGTTCTCGTTGATATATTCGAGCGCGGCGTCAAGCCAGGGATCAGACTCAAGAGTGGTCACATCTTCTGGAATCTCGATCTCAATGTCTGGCGAGATACCGGAACCATTGATGTTGTGATCATCAGGGGTATACCACGCACCATAAGTTATTCGGAGCTGCGAGCCGTCGGAGAGATCATGTACAAGCTGCACCGAGCCTTTACCAAAGGTTGTTGTGCCGATCAAAACACCACGTTCATGATCCTGGATGGCCCCCGCCACGATCTCTGATGCGCTGGCACTCCCACCGTCGATCAAGACTACCAGAGGAATGTCCTCCGCAATGTCGCCGCTGTCGGCATAGAATACGCGAGGCTCCTGACGCAGAGAAGTGCGCTGCACAGCGACAACCCCTTCAGGCAGGAACAGATCGCTCACGCTGATGGCTTCATCCAGCAAGCCGCCTGGATTGCTGCGCAGATCGAAAATCAAGGCCCTGGGGTTTTGCGCCAACAAGTCAGACAGTTCAGCTTCCAACTGGCTGGTTGCCACCCCATTGAAGCGGAAAAGGCTGACATAGGCAATGTTTTCGTCGAGCATCTCAGCACGCACCGTGGGGATCTCAATCTGAGCACGCTCGATATCCACCTCAAAAGTTTCGTCTGTTTCAGGACGGTAGATCTCCAAGTGCACTGTTGTGCCAATCGGCCCGCGGATTAGCGCCGTGCCCTCCGCCAGAGTCAGGTTTTCTAGTGACTGCCCATCTACACTGAGCACGATATCGCCGCTCATCAATCCGGCATTGCTGGCGGGCTGATCGGGAAAAGGAAAGGCGATCACCAACTGTCCAAACTCATTCAACTGGACATAAGCCCCAATACCTCCGAACATGCCCTCAACATTCTCGCGCTCAAGCTCAGCGATGCTGGGCTGTACAAAGGACGTGTTCTGATCCCCCAGCGTAGCCAGCATACCGCGTATCGCTCCATAAGTGCGGTCTTCGACTGGTGGCACGTCATAGAAGAACTCGCTTTCGACGTAATCCCAGACTTCCCAGAACACATCAAATTCGGGGGGGGTGGTTTGCTGTGGCGCGCCGGTCAATCCACCACCGGCCGTCATGAATCCGGCAAAAAACGCGCCGCCAGCCACAAGCACAAGGACCAGCACTATAGCGATAATCTCTTTACGGTGGCTCAACTGCGGCAAAGCAGCAGGCTTTTGAGATGGCGAAATCGAAGTCATCAGCTTGACATCCCTGACTTTCTCTATATCAATGGTTCAACAATTGCCACATTCATTGTAACTGCTGTTGTAAATAGCGTATTGCTTCATCCAACTCTACATCACGGCCATCTTCCGCCGGAATCATGCTGATATCCGGCTCCAGGCCCGTTCTTGCAAGCTGCGTTCGCGCCGGTGTATACCACTCCGCAGACGTGATATGCACAGATGAGCCATCTGAAAGCGGAAAGATGAGCTGCACTGACCCTTTGCCATAGGTTGTTTGTCCAACAAGGATGCCGCGGCCATTATCTCGCAGCGCACCAGCAACCAGTTCAGCTGCACTGGCCGTACCACGGTTAACCAGAATAACCAGCGGCAGATCAGTGCCTGCACCGCCAGGTTCAGCACGGTATATCTGCTCCTCATCCCTGGCTTCCTCATACAGGATGATACCACTGTCCAGGAATTCATCAGCAACGTCTACGGCTTCTTGCAAGAGTCCCCCAGAATTATCACGGACATCCAGAATCCAGGCCTGTACACCCCGATCCCGAAGCTCCTCAAGTGCCCGATGCACCTCTTCAGGTGTGCGGCTTGTAAAGCGCAGTATCTGGATGTATCCAAAACGGGTGTCTTCCACCAACGCCCGCCACAGAACTGAAGGCACTTCTATCACAGCAAATGCAATATCGTAGACTTCCTCTGTGTTGGTCGCCCGTTTGAGCACACGGAGCGTCACACCATTTCCATCACTCACTTCACCGCGAAGCGCCTGGTCGACCACGTCTATGCGCTCATGGATATCCAGATCGCGCCCGTTCACCGCCAGTAAGACGTCGCCGTCCTCAATACCCGCCTCTGCTGCCGGACTTCCGGGAAACGGGTAAAGCACAAAACGGCCATCGGCTGCGTGGCGGATCTGCACACCTATACCGCCGTACTGCCCGGCCAGCACATCCGATTCGCTTTGCGCGACAGGCGGATCAACGAAAAAAGTGTAGGGATCATGCAGTGTACCCAGCATGCCACGGATCGCCGCGTATTCCATCTCTTGCGCCGGAGGCAGCTCCCGCAAATAATATTCCTCCAGCAGGTGCTGCACCTCAGGCAGAAGCGAAAATTGGCGAGGAGGATTCGCCATCACAGGCGCAGTTGTAAGCAGCGGATATTCACCACGGGTGAAGAATCCGGCAAGAAAAGCCGCAAGCAGGAGGCCCCCTGCCGCTACTCCCCGGAGAATCACGGCCCCTATAGAAGCTCTGGTGGTCATAAGATTGAGTGGCATACAGTCCCCGTCTTATTGAAGTCTCACTGTGTGTCAGATTGTAGCACAGGGACATTACACGGACGA
>JALSTC010000176.1 GCA_026983935.1 Ardenticatenia bacterium | reverse complement strand
ATATGAGCGGATCACCTGCCGGGTGTTGTCCACTTCGCCGATGTTGAAATCGGCTTCCAGATGGATGCCCTTGCGCTCCAGGATATCGCCAAGAATGGCCGAGGCGCGCGGTTTGGTGAACGCGCCGGGCAGCGGCGTGGCGTAGACCAGCTCCACCTTGTCCCGGATACCGCGCTCATGGAAGAACCAGTCCGCCAGGAACAGGAATTCCAGCGGCGCGACCGGGCACTTGATCGGCATCTCGGCCACATTGAGCACCAGCCGCCCGCCCTTCCAGTACTTCAGGAAGCGTGAAAGTGCGATCGCGCCGTCCAGCGTGTAGAAATCGAAGACATTTTGCCGCCAGCCGCCATCCATCAGGCCGTCGATCTCTTCCGGCTTGATCTGGCTGCCGGTGGAAACGACGAGGATGTCGTAGTTGATCACCTGGCCGTTGGTCAGCTTCACACGGCTGGCATCCGGCTCGATGACCTCGATGGCGCTCATGACGACTTCGACACTGCTGGGTAGAAAATGGCGCTTGGGCCGCACCACATCGGCACGTGTGTAAATGCCGAAAGGAATAAAAAGGAACCCCGGCTGGTAGTAGTGCGTCTCATCGCGGTCAACGATGATGATGCGCCACTCCTCGGGGTCCAGTTGCTGGGCCATCTTGTTGGCAACCATCGTGCCACCCGTGCCCGCGCCAAGGATGAGAAATGTTTTCATATGCCCCTCTCCGACAGTACGTACGACGATGTATGCAGTTATGCATATATACGTTGACCTAAATATACTGAAGAGGGAACAGGGCCACTAGTGAATTATGTCACAAATAGCGACACTGAAATACCATGATGAATATCACAATTCTCAGTCAATATGCAGCAGAAATCCCCACTTTCCGCCGATCGCCGGAGGTGCATCCATCATCACGGCCCCTTTTGTGCCAGATGCGCGGCTTCACTAAAATAGAGGCGCGACCTCATTCATCAGTCATTGGGGTACAGCATCATGCGCATCAAACCGATCCCCACAGCGGCGGGATTCTCCATCTGGAAAATCGCGCTGGCAATCGCTGCGATCATCATCCTGACGATCCTGATGTCCAGGGTGTGGCCGCTTGGCCCTGACTATTACTTCTACTACCGCCCCGTCGCAGAAGCCTTCCTGAGCGGCCAGACGCGGCTGTATGATTCGCTGGAAGCGGGCTTTTATAATGCGCCCTGGGGGCTGCTGATCACCATCCCGCTGACGTGGTTTTCCCTCTACATGGGCCAGGCCGTGCTGGTGGTGGCTTCGCTGCTGTGCCTGCTGGCGGCAGTGCGTCTGCTCCAGCGAGATCATGCACTGCCGGTCTATGCTATCGCGCTGGCGCTGGCCAATCTGCACACCTTTGACCTGCTGCTGCGCGGCCAGATTGACGCCTTCATTCTGCCGGGGCTTGTGCTCGGCTATATGGGCATCCGGCAAAAGCGCCCGCTGCTGCTTTCCTTCGCTTTCTGGCTGCTGGCGATCAAGCCAGTGAATGTCGTGCTGCCCGCACTGCTGTTCCTCTACGCCATACGGCAGTGGCCGCGCCGGGATCAACTGCTGGCACTGAGCCTGCCGCTGCTCTCCGTGCCGCTGGCCGGGGTGTTCATCGGATTCGACTGGCCGCTGCGCTATGTCCAGGCCTTCGCCGGACGGCCCCCTAATGACTACCTGTCCATTTCGCTGTGGCACATGGCGGAATTTCTGCATCTGCCCGCATGGCCGTTCGTGATTCTGGCCGCCGCTGCGCTGGCGATCTTCGCCCGCACCGTCCGACGGCAGGGCTTCACCGAGCGCACACTATACACGGCCATCGCCCTGAACCTGATCTTCACCGTCTACGCCAACGGCAACCACTACATCCTGCTGATCCCCGTCTTTCTGTACGTCGCCCGTCACAGCAGGCGATGGGCACTGCTGGCCTACGCGATGACCTGGACGCCGCTGCTGCGGGCGGTGGGCGGCTTCGATCTCGCCTGGGTGGATCTGCTGTACCCGATCGTGCTGCTGGCGGCCCTGCGGCAGGTGAACGCAGCGGAAGCCGATGCTGCGCGGGCCGCACTCACAGAGGCGGCGGATTGAGCCGCCCTACCCCACGCCGACACGCGGGCACAGGTCTCGAATCGGGCACGTCTCACACTGCGGGTAGACCGGCTTGCAGACCTCCCGCCCGAACTGCACCATCAGGCCGTTCCACGTGGCGCGATATTCGGCGGGCAGCACGGCTTTGAGCGCCTCACCTATCCTGCGCGGCTGCTTGATGGCCGGGTCTACCAGCCCCAGCCGCTTGCTGATACGATCCACGTGTGTGTCCACGCAAATCTGGTCATCGTGGCCGAAGCCGATCAGACGTGTCAGCACGGCTACTTTCCAGCCGACGCCGGGCAGCGCCATCAGCGCGTCGAGGTCTTCCGGCACGGCCCCATCGTCGGCAGCCAGCCGCTGACAGATGCCGAGGACGCGGCGGGCCTTCACGCGGTAGAAGGCCACACTGCGGATGGCCTCGCGAACCGTGTCTTCCGGCAGGCGCAGCATGTCCTGCGGGTTATCCGCCAGGGCAAAGAGCCGCGCCGCCGCCAGGTCGGTTTGCTCCTCGCGGGTGCGGGCGCTGAGCATCCCGGCGATCAGCGCCTTGAACGGCTCGCCGACGAAGTGCGACAGGCTGGTCGGGTACCAGTTGTGCCGGAGGGCGCTCAGCCGTCGGTAGATTTCATGAATACGGGCTTCGTCAGACATGGGAGAAACTCAATTCGGACAAATGCCAGGGTACGTGCGACAGGCTCACCGCAGGCGCGGGCATGGGCGGCCATCTGGCAGAGCACAGACAGGGTCCGCGCTCTGTGGGACGATGCCGAATCCGGCCAGCAGGGCCGCCACCTCACAAAGCGGCAGCCCGACCACGTTGTTATAGCAGCCGTCAATGCCTGCCACCAGCGCCCCGCCGAGGCCCTGAATGGCATACGCGCCCGCCTTGTCCATCGGCTCCCCGGACATGACATAGGCGTCAATCTGCGCATCGCTGTAGGCGGCCATCACCACATCCGTGCTCACGGCGCTGACGGCGGCCCGACCATCGGCGGCGTCTACCACAGCCACACCGCTGATCACCCGGTGGCGCTTGCCGCGCAGCAGGCGCAGCATCCGCCGGGCGTCGGCGGCGTCGGCGGGCTTGCCGAGCACCACATCGCCCAGAACGACCGCCGTATCCGCGCCGATGACGATCCCACCGTCCAGGATCGCCGCGACCGCTTCCGCCTTGCGCCGGGCCAGCAGCCGCACCAGCGCCGCCGGGTCAACGCCGGGATCGGCTTCCTCCGATGCGCCGCTGGTGATCACGGTGAAAGGCAGGCCCAGCCGCCTGAGCAGGACTTCCCGGCGCGGCGAGGCCGAGGCCAGAATCAACGGCGGTCCGTTATGCAGCATCGGCGGCCCGGTAGCGCGAAAAGAGCCTGTCACGCTGCTTTTCCAGCGCCACACTGGCCCAGTCTGCGGGCCGCTGGTAGAACCAGAACTCAGGATGATCGGGACCGGTGAAGCGGGACAGGTCGGCGTCCGGCGTCCAGGGTTTCCCGTCGGGCAGGATGGTCGTTTCGTCAAAGTGGGCGTCGGTCAGGTCGGCGTTGGCCAGCTCCGCGCCAGTCAGGTCGGCCCCTTCCAGGCGGGCATGGCGCAGATCGGCCCCGGTCAGGTCGGCGCGGAAGAAGTTAGCGCCGCGCAGGTCGGCTTTATGCAGGTCGGCGTCGCGCAAATAGGCGACCTTCAGCCGCGCCCCGCGCAGGTCGGCGTGCGGCAGTCCTGCGCCGCGCAGATTGGCATAGCGCAGCCGGGCATGACGCAGGGTCGCCCCGCGCAGCACCGCGCCCGCCAGGTTGGCCTCGGAGAGATAAGCCCCCTCCAGATTCGCCAGCAGCAGGCTGGCCCCTTCCAGATTGGCCCCGGTCAGGTTGGCGGCACGCAGATCGGCCCAGGCCAGCACCGCCCCTTTGAGATTGGTACCCACCAGACTGACCCGCTGCAGGTCGGCCCCATCGAGTGACGCGCCGCGCAGGTCGGCTTCCGCCAGATTCGCCTCACGCAGCGAGCCGTCGCTCAGCCAGCCGTGCTTGCGCAGGGCATCCAC